>NZ_CP157793.1:4475000-4672223 GCF_040110915.1 Stappia sp.
AGGCGATCCGCAGCGGCGCCCTGGCCGCCGGATTGCCCGCCGCGACCGCTGCGCCTGAGGGCGACACCGCCCGGGGCGGATCGCCCGCCCGGGCGCGCACCATCGATCTCGGGTTCGGCGTCTTTCCGATCCCGCGCATCGTCCGCCGCCCGCGCTCGGACCGCACACCGCCCGCCGGGCCGACGGGCGACACTTAGCCGTATCAAAACCTCTCGGGAGACTGCCTCATGACGTCCCTCACCGATCTTGCCGCGCTCACCGCCGAGGACTTCTCGGCCCGCATGGCGCAACCGGTGCATGTCAGCGCCGACGGCGAAACCATGGCGCTGCGGATCACGGACGTCGCGCACAGGGGCCAGTCCGAGCGCCCCGGCGGGGCGTTTTCCGTGGTGTTTCGCGGTCCGAAGTCGCCGGTGATCGACCAGGCGATCCATCGCGTCGAGTTCGACGGCGAGGAGGCGATCGACCTCTTTCTCGTCCCCATCGGGGAGGATGCACAGGGCGTGCTCTACGAGGCGGTCTTCGCCTGAGGCCTGGTTGTCCCGGCCGAGCGATTTGTCAGCGGCTTCGCGCCCGTCGGGTTGGGTCTCTGCCGGCTTCGGAAGACGCAGCCCGCTGGCGGCGCCGATTGTCGAGCGCCCTGCGCGAGCGTGGG
This sequence comes from Stappia sp., assembly GCF_040110915.1. Taxonomy (NCBI): domain Bacteria; kingdom Pseudomonadati; phylum Pseudomonadota; class Alphaproteobacteria; order Hyphomicrobiales; family Stappiaceae; genus Stappia; species Stappia sp. The sequence continues at coordinate 4,475,656 of NZ_CP157793.1, forward strand.
GAGGGGGCGTCCGATTTCGCCGTGTGACGCGCAGGCGCGCTGTCGTCCGGCTGCGGGGTGCGGGGCCCAGGCTGCGGATCGACCTGCATCTGCCTCGATCGGTCGGCCCAGGGATCGGTCAACTCCCGAGAATCGACGAGCCCCCGAGGATCGGCCAGCCCGGATCAACGCCGGATAGAGAAGAGAGGAGGCGGGTCGCGCCGGCAATCCGTTCAGGCCGGGTCCCAGCGCATGAGGTGATAGACGCCCTTGTCCTCGCGCTTGGTGAAGCCGAGGCGGGAATAGAGCCGCATGGCGGGGTTGTTGTACTCCACGTGAATGCCGACGCCGAGGCCGTCCGCCCGAGCGAGCGCCATCACGTCTTCCATCATCGCCCGGCCGAGGCCGTTCCCGCGCGCGTCCGGCAAGAGCGCGATGTCGATGACCCGGATTTCCGAGGGCCAGCGTTCCAGATAGAGCCGCCCGACGGAGGTGCCCGCCTGTTCCACGACGAGCCAGTCGGCATCCGGATAATGCTGCATGTAATGGGCATGCTGCGCGTGGAACTGCATGTCGAGAAAGGCGGTTTTCTCGTCGGCACTCCAGGGCAGCGGCGCGACTTCCTCCGCCCGGGTCGACGCATAGAGCGCGGCGAGGAACGGCAGGTCGCTTTCCGCGATGCGGCGAAGCACGAGCCCCCGCCGCTTGGCGCGGGGAAGCGTCGGGATCGGCCGATCTGCGGCCGCCGGAATGGCGGCCGCGGCAGGCATCGTCATGTCAGCCGGTTCCCGGTGGCGTCAGATCCCGCACGACACCATAGGTGAAGATCTGCGTCTGCGCGGGCGTCAGTGTCGTGAAGGACGCGTCCCAGGAGGTCGAGTCCAGCGTGAACTGCGACAGGATGTGCAGGCTGTCGTCGGTGCCGTCGCCCTGGAAGTAGGTCAGCCGCCCGTCTGAATTGTAGTCCATCCCCATTTCGCCGAAGCCCGGCGCGATCCCGATCTTGCGCCAGCTGCTCCACTGCTGGAACACGGCATCCACCTGCATGTTGGCGTGCAGGCCCTTGTTCTGGTCGATCGCCATCAGCAGGATGTGGCCGTCGCCATCGACCGCGGCGGTGACGGCCACGAGGTCGGTGTCGACCATGCCGGGGCGGACCCAGCGCGACCAATGGGCCGATCCGGGCTGGACCTGCCGGATCTGCGCGACCTGATTGTGGTTGCACACCATGAAGATGTTGAGCATGCCCTCCAGATCGACCATCGCGGTCGGCTGCGACAGGGCTGGGCCGCTCGCCGGCGTGTCGATCCGCGTCCAGTCGGTCCACTGGCCCGGCGTCAGGGTCGTGCCGCCCTTCATCTGGGTGACGTAGACCGACCGCGCCGTCTCTTCCTGGCCGGTTCCGATCAGCACGATGCGCCCGTCGGCGTTGTTGGCGAGGGTGAGCCGCGAGATCGCCGCGCCGGGCAACTGGATCCAGTCGCCGAAGGGCTGGTCGGGCGGTTCCGCCACCTTGACGTGGACGGTGATCGGCTCGGAGGCCCCGGGCGGGGTGATCTCCTCGGTCTGGTCGACGATCTTGTCCGGATTTTCGAAGATCCACCAGACGTTGCCGGTGCTGCCGTCGACGCCGAAGATCGAGATGCGCCCGTCCGCGTCGCGTCCCATGACGAGTTGCACCAGACCGTCGACCCCGGGCGGCAGACCGAGATCGATGGCCATGTTCCAGCGTTGCCCGCCGCCGGGCCCCTGCGGGGCCTCGTCGATGTAGTGCACCGTCGGCGTGTCCCGCGTCTGCGCGGCCAGCGCGACGCGACCGTCCGTCGTGACGCCCGTGCCGAGCACGAGATAGGCGGTGTCGGAGATGGCCGTCCAGCTCCCCGCCCACGGTCCGTTCGGCGCATCCTGGCAGACGTAGGACACTGCGTTGTCGTTGCCCACGTCGATGCCCACGACCATCAGCCGCGACAGTTCGGCGAAGGGAGTGAGGCCCGGATCGCTGCCGCCTGGAAGGAAGGCGTCGTCCTCGAGCGCGCGGTCTGTGTTTTCAATCGGTGCGTCCGTCATGGCGTCGCTCCCTTGACTGTGAGGTCCCCGTCGAAAGCCGCGTGTCTCAGCCGCGCGACGGATAAAGCCCTTGCAGCGCGATGATGAAATTCATCGTCAGATAGGGCTGCATGTTGTTGTGCGCGTTGGTTGCGCCGGCGCCCGGCAGCGCTTCGAAGGCCATGTCGACGTCCGGCGTGCCGCCATGGTACCCGTTCTGCGTGAGGGGTATCGCATATGCCGTGTTGGTCGTGGGGGTTCCCGTGGTTCCCACTGTATTTCCAGCGGCGCGTAGGGTGTGGTTGTGGTTCGGGAGCTGGGCTTCGCTGAGCGTCACCGTTTCGGTGCCGCCCCGCTCGCCGAGCCGGCGCGATGTGAGGCCCGGTCCCCGACCCGGGTGCATGGGGGCGCGTCCTTCCATGTTGGGAAGCGCCGTGGTCGTGCGCCCGTCGCCGCCGTAGGTGGTGCCGATGAGGGAGAACAGCGCCGTGTTCTGTGCGATCGGCAGAAGCTGACCGTTGCAGAAGGCCCAGCTGCGCGGGGCGAAATTGCCGGCGAAGATGCGGATTTCCGCGATGAAGGGTTCGGACATGGCGGCGCCTCCTCAGTGTCGGCTCGGATAGATGCCGACCAGCGCCATGATGAAATGGACGCAGAGGTAGGGCATCAGGTTGGTGTGCGACCGGCTGCCGCCCGTGTGGGTCACGGAGTCCGAGGACATGTTCGTGTCCTGCATCGCCTCGGCATACAAGTCCAAGCCAGAGGTGTCTCCCGTGACCCGACCCTGCGGGCTCGACGTGATGCCGGGAGAGGTGCTCGCTTGAAGCGGATGGCCGTGGGACGGCATCTGGTTGACGGTGAGCGTCACCTTTTCCGCTCCGCCCTTGGCCCCCAGCCGGCGCTCCGAAAGGCCCGGCCCGTGGCCGGAGTGAATCGGAATGCGACCGCGCAGGTCGGGCAGGCCGAAGGTGGTGCGCCCGTCGCCGCCGTAGATCGTGCCGAGCAGCGAGAACAGCGCGTCGTTCTGGCTGACGGCCAGCAACTGGCCGTCGCAGAAGGCCCAGCCGCGCGGGGCGAAATTTCCGGCGAACATGCGGATTTCGCCGACGAAGGGTTCGGACATGTCTTCGGCCCTCCCAAGCCTGACTGAAGAATGGATCGGATCGAAGCGCTCAGTTGCGCGAGGGGAAGAGCCCTTGCAGCGCGATGCAGAAATTCACGGCGAGATAGGGCTGCATGTTTTCATGCGCCTGTCCGCCGCCGGTGTTGGTGATCGTGCCCGATCGCAGCTGCACCCGCGTGCTCGCACTGTAGTCGACGTAGCTGTCCAACAAGCTCGCGAGCGTATGGCCGGCGGGTGAAAACTGGTTCCCGGGGTTCGAGTTCGCTTGCAGGTAGTGTGTATGTTCCGGCATTTCGGGCGTGCTGAGCGTGTGGGTCTCCTCGCCGCTTTTCTGCCCCTCCGCGTGGAACTGCCCGCCGTCGCTGCGCCCGACATGGATCGGCGTGCGCCCGCGCAGATCCGGCAGGGCGAAGGTGGTGCGCCCGTCGCCGCCATAGGTCGTGCCCAGAATGGAATAGAGCGACTGGTTCTGGTTGATCGGCAGGATCTGTCCGTCGCAGAAGCCCCACCCCCGCGGGGCAAAGTTGAACCCCACCATTCGGATCTCGGCAAGGAATGGTTCCGCCATGCTTTTCAGTCTCCCCCGGTTCTCGAAAGATGAACGTGCGTGTTCTGGTTTCTCGCTTCTGAAAGCAGGTCCGGCTCAAGTAAATCGACGATGAACATTGTAAATTTTCTCATCACACAATGCTCGTGTCAATTGAAAACCCGAAATTGGCGCGCTTTGCGAGCATGAACTCCCCCGCCTCGGGTGTCGTGCCTCCTGTCAGTGTTGACATCGCCGGTTGCACCCGGTTTGACGCCATGGCTGCCCCACTCACGGCGTCTGCCGCCGGACGGTTCCGCCATCCAACCGAGGCGTCGGCCCACGGTCTGGATGGCGCATCCGGATGCCGGGGCAGGGTCTGACCGACGACGTTTGACCTCCTGGTTCATGGCTGGGTACAGGTGGCGGGACCGGGCCCGACTGTGCCACCCAATCCAGCCTGGACGTTGATCGTCGACGCGCCGCCGGTAACCGTGTTCCGGCCCGCGAGGAAGGTTTGGATCGCCGCCGTATTATCCGCAGGGCCCGTGTAGCCGGCAAGCTCCAGATCGAAGCCAAAGAGCGCCGATACAGTGATGCTATGTGCTGCACCGGTGACGTCGATGTTGCCGACGATGTCCACGCAAGCCGTTGCGGAAACGCCTCCCCCAACCGCGATGCCGATATTGGGATCTGTGCCCTGGAACGTATTGTTGCTGATCGTGATCTGGAGGTCTGGGGCACCCGTGCTGGCATTGAGGAGGGCTCTGATTCCGGCGCCGGCGTCATTGGTGTCGATCGTGTTGTTGTCGATCAGACCGACCGTCGTGCCGGAAAAGCCCGAGCTACGCTCAACCAGGATGGCGGCGTCGCCGGAGGTACTGGCCTGGATGAGGGAGTTCTGCACCGTGAAGGACCCGTCGAGGTCGCTGCTCAAGACCGCTTGGCCGCTGCCTCCGGTATGCGCGATCTCCAGCCCGTCGATCACGCTGCCGTCGGCCACCGTAACCGTCGTCGTGCCGCTGGAGGTCAGCACCGGGGCGCCGGAGCCGGTGTTCGGATTGGTGATCGTCGTGCCGCCGGTGATCCCGGTGAGCTGAACGTTCGCCGGCGCGCCGCCGCCGAAGGAGAACGAGTCCTGGGTGTGGAAGCTCAGCAGCGATTGATCGGCTTCCAAAGTGAACGCAACGGAGCCGAGATTGATCGTGTCTTGCCCGCCAGTTGGATCGTTCAGCAGCACGATGTAGGTGGGAGTATCGACACCGGTCAGCCCATCTGCGGTCGAAATCAGACCCGCATTCGCCGCCGAAGATCCGTCGCCGGCGCCCGTCGCGGATGCCGCCACCCAGAACACGGTTCCTCCACCGCCGCCACCGCTGAGGCCGGACGTGTCGCTGCCGCCGAAACCGACATCCAGGAAATTGTAATCGCCGGTCGACGACAGGCCGGTGATCACGATGGGGTTGTCGGCCCCGACGCCGGCGGTATCGATGGTGCTCTCGGTGCCGGGATTGGTGCCCGAGCCATCGCCATACCGGAAGGTGACGCCATCGGCGATATTGGCGTTGGTGAGATCGATGCCGGTCTCGACGTCCTGGATCGTGCCGGAGCCGGTCGTGACCACATCCTGGCCGTTGTCGTAGTCGGTGAGATCCATGCCGGTGGAGCCGGCGGTGCTCGTACCGGTGATGTCCAGCGTGGCGAAGGTGATCTGCGCGTCGACCGTGCCGCCGGACAGATCGACGCCGGTCGTCGCGCCCAGACCGGTGATGTCCACATCGCCGAAGGCGATCGCGCCGTTGCTGCCGGCGACGTCGATGCCGATGCCGGTCGGACTGGCGATCGTGGTCGCGCCGAAGGTCACCGTGCCGGAGTTGGCGTTGAGATCGATGGCGTCGCCCGTCGCATCGGTCACGCTTGTCGTGCCGAACTGGACCGTCGCGGCGTTGCTCGCAAGCGCGATGCCGGTGCCGCCGCCGGAGGTTCCGGCAATCGTCACCGTGCCGCCATCGACCGTGCCGCCCGACACGTTCGTCAGGCTCACCGCGTCGCCGGAGATCGTGCCCGTCCCCGTCAGCGAGGCGAAGGTGACGGTGCTGCCCACGGCGACGCCGTTCATCACCAGCAGCCGGCCGGTGCCGGTGGAGGCGATGCTGTTGCCCCCGCCGGTGACGTTCACCGTGCCGCCTCCGGTCGCCGAAAAGCCCGTGCCGGACGTCGTGTCGATGTCGAGCCCGCCGTTCGTGAAGCTCACGGTGCCGGCATTGTTGGCAAGGGTGACGGCGTTGCCCGTGCCGGTGTTGATGATCTTGCTGGTGCCGGAGAAAGTGGTCGTGCCGCCGGTGTTGGTCTGCACGCTCACCGTCGCGCCGCTGCCCGACAGGTTGAGATCGTCCTGGAAATCGATGCCGCCGCCGCTGTTGCCCGACACGTCGATGCCGCCGCTGGCGCCCGATCCGGTGATGGCGCCGGTGAGCGCCACCGTGCCGGCCGTGCGGCCCGTGATCTCGACGATGTCGCCGGCCGTGGTCTTGCTGACCGCCGCGGCGATGGTGACAGGGCCCGAGCCGCCATTGATGTCCACGCCGATGCCGGCCGGATCGTCGGTCGCGCCGATGGTGCCGCCGTTGATCGTCACGGCGTTGACGGCATTGGTGATGTCGATGCCGTCGCCGGTCGTGCCGTCGATGTCGACCGTTCCGAAGGTCACCGCGCCATTCGCGCCGCTGAGAGCGATGCCGTCCTCCGCCGTGTTGTTGATCGTGGCGGAGGCGAAGTTGAACGTCGACGACGAGAAGCCGGAAATCGTGATGCCGTCGCCGAAAACGGCGGTCCCGGCAATGCTCACCGCACCGCCACTGAAGGTGCCGCCGTCGACATCGAACAGGCTGATGGCATCCCCGCCGGTCACCGTTCCCGGGGCCGTCAGCGTGTCGAAGGAAACGCCGGTGCCGCCGATCCCGATCTGGTCCATCCGCAGGATCCGGCCCGTCTGCGTGGTGATCGATTCGGTCCCGGCATTGGCGACATTGAGCGTCAGCGTGCCGGTGCTGCCGTCGGCGACGAAGCCGGTGCCCGAGGTCGTCGTGATCTCGAGGCCATTGGTGAAATTCACCGTGGTCGTCACGCCCGCGCCCCCGACGATGTCGACACCGTCGCCGGCCGTGCCGGCACCACTCGCGTTGTCGATGGTCGTCGTGCCGAAGGAATAGGTGCCGGTCGAGTTGGTGATCCGCAGGCCCGCGCCGCCCGAATTCGTGACGGTCAGATTGGCGATGTCGAGCCCAGTTGCGCCGGCCCCGCCGAGTGCGTCCCCGCCGGTGATGAACACGCCAGAGCCGCTCGCGTTGGAGGAGGTAACCGTTTCCAGATCGATGCTGATCTGCGTCGGATTGATGAAGAGTGCCGTGCCGTTGTTGGAGGTGATCTGGTTGTTGCTGGCGGGGTCGTTGATCGTGACGCTGCCGGAATCGGTGGCGCGGAAGCCGAAGGCGCCCGTCCCGTTCACGGTGATGTCGACGCCGTTGAACGTGTAGGCGCCGGTGTTCGCCCCGCCGGCGCTGGTCCCGAGATCGACGCCGCTTGCGTTCGCGCCGGCGGCGTCATTCAAGATGGTCGTTCGGTCGTTGAACGTCACGTTGCCGGCGGAGTTGGTGACGGCGATTCCGGTGGTCGCCGCGTCGGCGATGGTGGTGGTTCCGGCAACCGTGATCGTGCGGCCGGTTGCGTCGAAACTGTCGACGAGGAAGGCCTCGTCAAGATTGGTGAGCGCCAGGCTGGCGAAGTCCACGTCGATGTCGTTCGCGGCGGCTGTGATGTTGCCGATCGAGAGGCCGGTGTCGGTCTGGTTGGTCGCATTGCCGATCGTCACGGCACCAAAGTCGATGTCGACGCCGGTCGCCGAGAGCGTGTCGATGGAAACACCGTCGCCGGTGGCGGCGACCTGGCCGACGGTGGTGTTGATGTTGACCGCCCCGAAGCCGATTGTCTGCGTCGCCTCGCTCAGATTGGCGATCTCGATGCCGAATCCGGTGTAATTGTCGAGCGTGGTCGCGCCGGAGACCGTGAACGAGGACGTCGTCCCGAGATTGTTCAGCAGGACGCCGGTGCCGGTCGTGCCGCCGCCGTTGCCGGTGATCGAGGTCAGCGCGAAGGCATTGGCCGTCACGCCGGACAGACCGAGCGCCGTGCCGCCCGACACATCGATGTCGCCCGACGTCGCCTGGACGGACAGGCCGCCGCCCGTCGCCGAAAGGCCCGCGCCGTCGGTCGTGGTGATATCCACATCGGCAAGGTTGATCGTGCCGCCGCTGCCCGCGAGCGCGACGGCCGTATCGCCGCCGCCATCGCCATAGCCGGTGATCGACACATTGCCGAAGGTCACCGTGCCGCCGGTCTGGCCGGTAACCTCGATGACGCTGTCGCCGGTCGCCGTTGCCGAACTCACCGTGCCGAACTGGATCGTGCCGGCGCTCTGTCCGGCGATGTCGATCACCTTCTCCGTGTTGCCGCTCGCACTGAGGGCCGAATTGACCGTCACGTCCCGACCGCCGGCCCCGATGGCGACGACGGTGCCGGTCGTGCCGTCGATGTCGGACGCCGCGTCGACGCTGATCGCAGCCGTCGAGGCCGTGCCCGCGTCGACGCTGAGCGCCGTTCCGGCATTGCTGCCGATGAGGTCCACGTCCGTGAGGGTGATGGCCGCGTTGTTGTCGTCGAGCGCCACGCCAATGGCGCCGGCGCCGATGCCGCCGATCTCCAGATTGTCGAGGGTGACCGTATGGGCGGCGTTGGTGATGCCGGAGACCAGGATCGCCGCCTCGCCGGTCGTCAGGCCGGCGGCATTGAAGGTGGTGTTCGCGATGGTGTTGTCGCCGGCGGCCGCGATGATCGAGGTCGCCCCGGCGTTGCCGTTGGACGCCGTCACGACGTTCTGGGTGACGGAGCCCCCGGTCGTGCCGAAATCGCCCTCGATGTTGGCTGGCTTGATGCTGCCGAAGGACACCGAGTTGCCGTCGGCGAAGCCGTCGAGCGACTGCCCCTCCTGAAGCGTGAACCCGTCCGCGCCGCCGCCGCTCACGTCGATCGTGCCGGCGGCCGTATGCGCCACGAAGACGAAGGTCTGCCCTGTGTTGGTCAGGCCTTCCGCCTCCGTCACCGTCAGCACCTGATCCGCGCTGAGCGCGATGTTGAGATTGTGCACGCCGGCGGCAATGGCTCCGCCGGTTTCGCTGACGAAGAGGACGCTTGTCGGCGAGACGGGGAAATTGGCGTCGCCGGTGAAGGCGACGTCGCTGAAGTCGAAGCTGGAGGCGTTGAGCGTGCCGCCGCCCGCGTCGACCGTGTAGGCGCCCGCCTGGCCGTTGACCGTGATGCTGCTCGCTTCGTCCGGGCCGCCGGGCGCGCCGTCGCCGAAGGTGAACTGGACCGCCGCCGTCGGATCGATGACGACGCCGCGATGCAGGTCGGTGATCGAACTCGGCGTGTCGCTGGTGCTGTCGGTCGCGCCGACGGTGCCGAGCGTGACCGCCTGGTCGCCGTCGATTCCCCTCAGATCGACGCCGATGGAGTCCGTGGATGTGTCCGGCCCCGACAGGGCGACGGAGGCGTAGGTGGCCGCGCCCGTCAGCTCTGCGCCGTTAAAGTCGATGCCGACCTGGGTGCCGGCCGCACCGATGTCCTGAATGATCGTCGCGCCGAAGCTCGTCGCCGCGTTGGAATTGACGTAGCCGATGCCGCGCGCGCCGGCACCCGTTCCCATGTCGATGGTCGTCGCGCCGAAGGTCACGGCGCCGGTGTTGCCGTCGAGCGTGATGCCATTGCCGCCCGCATCCGTGACGGTGGTCGTCCCGGAGAAGGTGACGCTGGCATCATTGCCGCGCAGCACGAGGCCGTCGCCGGTCGCCCCGTTCACGTCGGTCGTGCCGGTGACCGTGAAGCTGCCGGAGATATCCTCGAGCAGCACGCCGGTCGTGCCGCCGTTCGCCGTGATGCTGGTCAGCGTCACATCGGCGGTGAAGGGGTCGAACAGCACGCCCGCGGCCGCCGTGGAATTGACGGTGCCCGACGTGGTCGCGAGGCGGAAGCCGCTGCCGGCCCCGGCGTTGAACGCGCCGGACCCCGTCACGTCGAGGCCGGTGCCGGCGGAGGTCACGTCCAGCGCGCCGAAGGCCAGATCGCCGGAGACATTGGCGAGCACGAGGCCGGCGCCCGCGACCGTGCCGCCCTGGCCGATGGCAAGATCGCCGCCCGTCACCGTGTCGCCGGTGAAGTTCGCATCGCCGCCGCCGGTCAACCCGCCGTCGGCGTCGAAGGCGACATCGGTCATCGACACGCCCGCGCCGCCGGCGGCGGTGACCGCGTTGCCGTTGAAGGACGTCACGACAATGGATCCCGCGCCGGACCCGTCGAGCGAAATGCCCGCCTGCCCGGCAAGCGCGACCATCACGTTGTCGAGGCGCGCCGTGATCGATTGCCCGCCGTCGGTGACGCGCACGCCGTCGCCGGTGATGTCGTCGCTTGGCCCCGTCGCCGAGCCGCCGATGGTGACGCCGGAAATCGAGGCACTGGCGCCGGCGATGTCGATCCCGTCGCCGCCGGTGTTGTCGATGGTGTTGGTGCCGGCGAGCGTGAAGCTGCCCGTCGCGTCATCGTCGGTGACGCGGATGCCGTCGCCGCCCGCGGCGTTGATGTCGAGGCCGGTGAGGGTGACGTCGGCGTCGGAATTGGTCACGGCCACCGCGTCGCCCCCGGCGCGGAGTGTCGAGGCATTGGTGGCATTGCCGATGGCGATCGTGCCGCCGGAATTCGCGCCGATCTCGACGCCGGCCCCCGTCGGGGCGGTCGTCGCGCCGATGCGAAGCTGGCCGGTCGCGGTGGTGCCGATGTCGAGCGTGCCGGCGGTCTGGCTCACCGTGACGCCGGTGGCCCCGCCGTCGACGACCAGTCCCGTGACGCCATTGGCCGTGCCCGTGCCGAGCGCGATGGTCGTATTCGCGCCGCCCACGGCGACGCCGGTGCCGCCCGCGCCGAGATCGAGATCGGCCGAGGTCAGCGTGAGGCCGTTGGCCCCGGTGATCGCGTCGAGGTCGATCGCGGTGCCCGTGTGGCCGGCGAGCGCCGCGGAACCGAGGACGATGCCGCCATTGGTCGTGTCGACCGTGTCGAGCGAAATGCCGTCGTCCGCCCCTCCGGCGGTGACCGCCAGCGTGTCGAAGTTCAGCCCGCCCGCGCCGATGCTGACATTGGCGAGATCGAGCGCGGTTCCCGTCCCGGTCGTGATCGTTTCGGCGCCGCCCGTCGCCGCCACGCCGATGGTTGCGCCCCCGGAGGCCGAAACGCCCGCGCCGTTCGCCGTGTCGACGGCGAGCCCGCCGCCGAAGGCCGATGTGCCGCCGGTCTGACTGATGCCGCCGCCCGTTCCGGTCTGGGTGACGGTGACGGCGCCGTTGAACGCCGTCGTGCCGCCCGACTGGACGATGCCGTCTCCGGTTCCCCCGTGGGTGACGGTCAGCGTGTTGTTGAAGGTCGTGGTGCCACCGGCGACGACGAGGCCGTTTCCGGTGCTTCCCGCGGCCCCGGTCATGGTCACGGCACCGTTGAACGTGGCGCTGCCGCTGTTCACCGTGAGAATGTCGCCGGTCATGCTCGACAGGGTGCCGGAGGTGGTCCCGTTGAACGTGACGTCGGTTCCGCTCGTGACGATGCCGTCCCCGTTGGTGGTGACGCTGGTGTTTTCGAACGCGACCGTTCCGGTCACGGAGTTGAGGGTGATGCCGGTGGCGGTCGAGCCGTTCGAAACGGTGAGGCCGGTGACATTCAGGTTGGCTGTGCCGCTGGCGAGCAGGGCCGAGCCGCCCGCGCCGGTGTTCCCTAGAATGAAATCCTGAAGAACCGCGTTATTGCCGGCCGTCAGCGTGGTGGTCGCGGCGCTGGTCAGCGTCGCGGCGCCGTTGCTGGTGGGGTCCGAGATCGTGTCCGCAGCACCCGGCACCCCGGAGAAAAGCGTGGTGTCGATGTCCAGTCCGCTGGTCGCGAAGGTCCGCCCGTTCCCGAAAGACGCCATGGTCTGGTCGTCGGACAGGGTGAAGCCGTCGTTGTCGACGATCGTCGCCCCATCGTCGATCAGGACGAAGATGACGTTCGCGGTCGTGATCGCATCCGCCGTTGCAATCGTGGCGCGGTTGTCGACGTCCGATCCGGAGCCGTCGCCGGTTGCGTTCGCGGCAACGAAGACCAGCTGGTCGCCCGGGCTTGAGTTGAAGTCGAGCGCGCCGGTGAAGCTCGTCACGTCGTCGAAATCATAGGTTCCGGCCGTGACGTCCTTGCCGTTGCGGATCGCCCAGGTCGCCGCCGATATGGACGATCCCTGGTCGTCGCTGTCCTCGCCGTCGCCGAACACCAGGGCCGTATCGGTGGCGGCGGAGAAGCGCACGCCGATGTCGACGCCGGCGATGGTCGCGCTCTCGCCCCCCGGATCGGCGTCGCCGAGCCGGATCGTGCCGGTTCCGGTGGTGCCGGACAGGTCGACGCCCGTCGAGCCGGTGGCACCGGTGCCCGTGACGTCGAAGTCGCTCGCGGTCAGGTCGGCGTCGACGGTGGCGCCGGTCAGGTCGAGACCGGTGGCTCCGGCCGCGTTCAGCGCGATGTCGAGATCGTTGAAGGTCGTCGCGCCCGTGGTCGTGCCGGTGACGGCGACGGCGGCGGCCGCGTTGGTCATGGTCACCGACGTGGGGCCGGCGAAGGTGATGTCGGAGGCATTCCCGCCAAGCTGAAGGCCGGCGTTCGTGGAGCCGCTCACGGTGGTTGCGCCGGTGACGGCGAAGGCGCCGCCCGAGAGCCCGTTCAGCGTCACGCCGGTGGTGCCGCTGCCCGTCGAGGACAGGCTGTCGAAACTGACGCCGCCCGCGGCCAGTGCGGTCCCGGACAGGCTGAGGGCCTGACCGGCCGTCGATAGGATGCTGGTTGCGCCGCCCGCCGCGATCCCGAGGGTCCCGCTGTCGGAAGCCAGGAACCCGGTTCCCGTTGTCGTGTCGATGTCGAGATCGCCGGTGAAGCTGAAGGCTGCCCCGGCGTTGGTCTGGAGGTCGACCGCCGTTGCCGTGCTCGTGTTGGCCGTCACCCCGCCGCTGAAGGTCGCGCTGCCGCCGGTGTTGTTGCTGGCGAGAATCGCGGTCACCGCATTGGTCTGCGTGATCGTGCCAGCATAGGTCAGGTCGGCGCTGCTGTTCTGGATCGACACGGCCGTGCCGGACGGATCGGTGATCGACGTGGTCGCGGCGAACTGCAACGTGCCCGCCGACCCGTTCAGGATGTCGAGACCGGCGTCGCCCCCGTTCAGCGTCGTGGTGCCGAGGAAGCTATAGGTCCCGTCGGCGTTGTCGAATTGCAGGCCGGTGCCGTCGCTCGCGGTCAGTGTGCTGCCCGCCTCGAAGGTGGCCGTGCTCGTATCGCCGTCCGAGACGAGCAGAAGCTCGTTTGTGGCGTTCGCCTGCGTGACCGTGCCGCTGTAGGTCAGCGTCACGCTGGAGCCGATGAGTCCGACCGCCTCGCCGTCGATGGCCTCGATCGTGCCGCCGTCGATATCGATCGCGCCGCTCGAGCCGCCCGCCACGCCGAAGCCGACCTGGCTGCCCGCGCCGCCGTTCACGTCGAGTTGCGCGAAGGACAGCGTGCCGTCGAGGGTTGCCCCCGACACGACCACGCCCCCGGTGCCCACCGTGTCGATGTCGACCTGACCGAACGTCAGCGTCCCGACCCGGTCGGAGATAGAGATGCCGGTGCCGGTCGAGGTGTCGATATCGAGCAGACCGGCGAAGGTGAGGGTGCCAGCCGAGGTGCCGGCTGTGTTGAACCCGTTCAGTTCGACCCCGTTGCCGCCCGACCCGGAGATCGTCACGGTGTCCTGGAAGGTCACATCGGCATCGAAGCTGTCCTGAATGTCGATGCCGTCGTCGGTCGCGCCCGCGATCGTGACGGGGCCGGCGAAGGTGACGGCGCCAGTCACGTCGTTGAGGTCGAGCCCGTCATCACCCACGCCGGTCACCGTGGTCGCGCCGAAGGTGGCGGCGCTTGCGGTGCCGGCGAGCGCGATGCCATCGCCGGTGGCGTTGGTGACGGTGGTCGCGCCGGTGACGGCGAAGGCGCCGCCCGAGAGCCCGTTCAGCGTCACGCCGGTGGTGGCGCTGCCCGTCGAGGACAGGCTGTCGAAACTGACGCCGCCCGCGGCCAGCGCGATGCCGTCGAGCGACAGCGCCTGCGCGCCGGTCGCCGCGATGCTCTCGGCTCCCGCATCGGCGATGGCAAGCGTGCCGCCGCCCGTCGCCGTGAGGCCGGCCTGCCCGTCGGTGGCGATCTCCAGCCCGCCGGTGAAGGCGATGTCGGAAGCCTGGCCATTGTTGTCCAGCGAGACGCCGGCGCCGGCGCCGAGCGCGGTCGCGGTGCCGAGCGAGACCTGGCCGCCGAAGGTCACGTCGCTGGCGGCCGTCGCGCCGGAAACGGTGATGCCGCCCGCCCCCGCGCCATCCGACGCGATGGCGCCGAAATGGCTGAACGACCCGCCGATGCGGTTGGTGATGGCAACGGCCGTGCCGCCGGTGTTGGTCACCGAACTCGCCGCGTCGAAGGAGATCGCCGCATCGCCCCCGGTCACGCTGAGCGCAGTCGTGCCGGTAATGTCGACATTCGTCCCCGTCACCGTCCCCGACACGTCGGTGAGGCTGGCGCTGCCGGTGAGTGTCACGTCGGTGAGCGCGATCGTGCCGCCGGTGGTGTTGGCAAGCGTCAGCGCGCCGCCGGACAGCGTGCCCGCCGCGCCGCCATTGGGCAGCGTGCCGCGGGCGAGGGTGACATCCGCAGATCCGCCGTCGAGGTCGAGCAGCGTGCCGGCGACGTCGATGGCGTTGCCGGAGAGCGTGAGCGTGCCGGTGGCGGCGTTGACGTCGAAGACGGCGCGTCCGGCGCCGACGTTGGACACGGTGACGCCCTCGATCGCGATCGGCCCGCTGCCGGTGATGTCGAGCACATCGCCGGTGCCGCCCGCCCCGGTGAGCGAGACATTGGTGACGTCATTGTCACCGGCCAGCAGGAACAGGTCGGCGGCGCCGGAATTGGCGATGGCGATCGCGCCGCCCGTTCCGGTTCCCGCGTCGCCGCGCGCCACCGTCACGGAGGCGAGCCCGGAGACATTCACAGGCGCCCCGCCGATGGACACGGCATTGGCGTTGTCGAAGCCGGTCACATTCTGTCCGCTGGCGAGCGAGAAGCCGGTGCCGCCGTTCAGCGTGGTGAAGTCGTAGGTGCCATCGAGGAAGACGAAGGTGGTGGCGGTGGCGAGCGTGTCGGCATCGGCCACCGACAGCGGATTGAAGAAGGAGCCGTCGCCGGCGCCGGTCGTGGCGGCGGCGGAGACGAAGGTGTTGCCGGTCGCCCCGAACTCGGCGACGCCGGTGAAGGCGACATCGTCGAAGTCGTAGGTGCCCGAGGTCGAGACGAGGCCCTTGACGCCGACGGTCGCGCCGTTGGCGCCGACCGAGATGGTGCTGTTGGTGCCGTTGGCGTCGGTGCCAGACCCGTCGCCGAAGGTGAACTCGGCATTGGCGCTGGTGGCCGCCGAATTGCCGGACGACAGCTCCACGCCGACCGCCGCGCCCGTGCCGGTGAAGGTGATCGACGAGCCGGTGGCGAAGGAGACGGTCTGCCCGCCGGTGGTCGACGACAGGTCGATGCCGACCGCGCTTGCATTCGTGCGGCCGGTGATCGTGGTGACGCCGAAGCTCGCCGGGGTATTGGCGCCCGACAGGTCGATGCCGGTGGTTCCGTCGCGCAGATCGGAGATCGTCGTCGCGCCGAAGGTGACCTGCGCGTTGGTGCCGTTGATGTCGATCCCGGCCACGCCTGCGCCGTGATCGACGGCCGTCGTCGCGAAGGTGGTGGTCCCGGCGTTTCCGGTGATGTCGATGCCGTCGCCGCCGGCATCGGTCACCGTCGTCATGCCGAAAACGGTGGCGCCGGTGTTGCCGGCAAGCGCCACGCCCGCGCCGCCCGCGCCGGTCACCGTGGTCGCGCCGAAGGTGGCGGCGCTCGCGATGCCGGCGAGCGCGATGCCGTCGCCGGTGGCGTTGGTGACGGTGGTCGTGCCGGTGACGGCGAAGGCGTCGCCCGAGAGCCCGTTCAGCGTCACGCCGGTGGTGGCGCTGCCCGTCGAGGACAGGCTGTCGAAACTGACGCCGCCTGCGGCCAGCGCGATGCCGTCGAGCGACAGCGCCTGCGCGCCGGTCGCCGCGATGCTCTCGGCTCCCGCATCGGCGATGGCAAGCGTGCCGCCGCCCGTCGCCGTGAGGCCGGCCTGCCCGTCGGTGGCGATCTCCAGCCCGCCGGTGAAGGCGATGTCGGAAGCCTGGCCATTGTTGTCCAGCGAGACGCCGGCGCCGGCGCCGAGCGCGGTCGCGGTGCCGAGCGAGACCTGGCCGCCGAAGGTCACGTCGCTGGCGGCCATCGCACCGGAAACGGTGATGCCGCCCGCCCCCGCGCCATCCGACATGATGGCGCCGAAATGGCTGAACGACCCGCCGATGCGGTTGGTGATGGCAACGGCCGTGCCGCCGGTGTTGGTCACCGAACTCGCCGCGTCGAAGGAGATCGCCGCATCGCCCCCCGTCACGCTGAGCGCAGTCGTGCCGGTAATGTCGACATTCGTCCCCGTCACCGTCCCCGACACGTCGGTGAGGCTGAGACCCGATCCCGTCGCGCCGGATATCTCGACGTCGGTCAGGGTGACCGCGCCGCTTACGTCCGACAGCGCGACGCCGTTGACGATCGCGCCGGCGCTGCCGCCGATGGTCAGCCCTTCGAGCGTCACGCCGGCGATGCCGGAGCCGGACAGCGCCGTCCCGGCCGCGCTGCCGATCGTGAGATTGCGCACGGCATTGCCGTTCGCCAGCGACAGGGTCGCCACGGCGCCGCTGCTGTTGGTCAGCGTGGCGGCGCCCAGGCCGGTCGGGTCGGAGATGGCGGTCGATCCGCTCGGCAGGTTCGCGCCGGTGATATTCGCAGAGATCAGCAGTCCGTTCGAGGCGAAGGTCCGCCCGTCGCCGAAGGTGTCGACGGTCTGATCGTCCGAGAGCTGGAAGGTGAGCCCGCTCGTGTCGAGCGCCGATCCGTCGTTGATCAGGATGAAATTGACCGTCCCGAGCCCGGCGGCGGCGCCGATCGCGGTCGCGATCGACGCGCGGTTCTCGGTCGACGAGCCGTCGCCGGTCCCGGTGGCGGTCGCGGCGACGAAGTAGTTGGTCGTGGTGGAGGCGGTGAAGTTGAACGGGGCGCTGAAGCCCGTGGTGCCGAACGCGTAAGCGCCGTCGGCGGCGTTCACGCCGACCCCGTCGAGCGAGAAGGCGGTTCCGCCGATGTCGCCGCCGCCCCAGGTGAAGACCGCGTCGGGCGCCGCGGCCGCGGCACCGTTCGATCCGAGCACGATGCCGGTCTCCACGCCGGCGATCGTTCCCCCGTTGGTGACGGTGACGCTGCGCCCGTTCTGCGTGCCCGACAGGTCGACGCCGCGGCTGCCGGCCGTGCCGGTGCCGCTCACATCGAGGCTTTGGATGGTCACGGTCGCGTCGCCGCCGGCGAGATTGAGGCCCGTGCCGGCGCCGAGCGCGGTCACGTCGACGTCGCCGAAGGTCAGCGTCGCATTCGAGGTGCCCGTCAGGTCGATGCCGTCGCCGCCGGCATTGGCGAGTTGCGTCGTGCCGGTGAAGCCGTAGGTGCCGCCGCCGCTGATCGACAGCGCGTCGCCGCCGCTGCCGTCGGTCGCCAGATTCTCGACCGCGATGGTGCCGCTGTTTGCCGCGAAGGTCACCGCGTCGCCGGAAACACCGGTGACGGTGATGTCGGACAGCGTCGTCGTGCCGGTGTTGTTGGCGATCGACAGGCCGGTCGTTCCGCCGGTGATGGTGATATTGCTGATATTGGCCGACTGGTTGTTGAGAAACAGCGACGTGCCGGTGATGCCGCTGAACGACACGTTGCTGACGGTGGCATTCGTCGCGCCGGTGACGCGAATGCCGTCCGTGGCGTTTTGCACCGAGAGGTCGGTCAGCGTGAAATCCGAGACATTGGTGCCGCCGATGGCGGTCGCCCCGCCCTGGATCGTCAGATCGCGGATCGTCACGCCGTCGGCCAGCGTCACGGTGGTCACGCCCGGATCGCCGTCGATGGTGCCGTTGGTGCCTTCGAGCAGGAAGTTCGCGGTCGTCCCGTCGCTCAATCGCGTGGCGATGGTCTCGCCGCCGCCGGTCAGGATCTGGCCGGACTGGAGGGTGACGCCGGAGGTCGTCACCGCGCCGCCGGCGCCCAGCACCACCACGATGCCGTCGGTCCCGGCGTTTGCGACCGCCGTCGCAAGGCTCGTCGGATCGGCGAAGCTGCCGCTGCCCGACGCGCCCTGGGAGGCATAATAGACCTGCCCGTAGGTTCGCCCGGTCGCCGGATTGACCACCGGTATCCCGGCGATCGCGGTCGAGCGGCCCTTCTCGCCCGTGCGGATGCCCGTGTCCCGGCGCACGCCCTCGTCCATGCGGTCGCGCAGCGCCGACATGCGGCCCTCGCCAAGGGCGCCGCCGCCGTTTCGCCCGGCGAACAGGGGTATGCGCAGCCGCGCGGAGGCGATGGCATCGACATCGTCCTCGCTGTCGAAGACCACCTCCGCGCCGAGGGTGAAGCGCGAGCCGGCGAGGCTCAACACGTCGTCGACACGATACTCCAGCCCGAGGCGCGCGCCGCTGCGCGTGTCATATCCCTCGCGATCGTAGAGATAGCCGCCGGCATAGGGACGGATCGATTGCCCGGCGCCGAAGGGCGAATCGAACAGCGCGCCGATCTCGCCGGTCAGCCCGTAGAGCAGGGCCTCGGTCCGGTCGGTCCGTACGCGCCCCTCCGTGAGCTGGTTGCCGATCACCGAGACCGTGCCGGTGGACGCGATGCTCGAGCCGGCGCCGGCCGATCCGCCGATGGGAATATGGGCGTTGAGACGCAGATCGAAGATGGAGGTGAAGGCTTCAAGCCCAAGCGTCGCGCCGGCGAACACATTGTCGTTGTCGGTGCGCACCACGTCGATGAAGGCATTGGCGCCCAGGATCAGATCCTCGCCGACGATCTCGCGCAGACCGAGCCCGAAGGCGGTCGCGCCGCGATTGTCGGTGTCGTAGTCGAGACGCATGTCGAGGAAGACGAGGCTGTCGGCATCCTGCGCGAGCGGCATGAAGCCCTCGAGAAACGCCGAGGAGCGCGCCCCCGCCTGGGCCCCGGCTTCCGCCCAGGGCTGCCAGGGCGCGGCCACATCCTGTGCGAACGCCGACCCGCCGCCGCCGGCCAGCAGGGCGGCCGCGCAGGAGGACGTCAGAAGGTCGCGGCCCGGACGGCGCAGGCCCGCATGGCGCAGGGAGGAGCGGCGCGTGGCCGGGGTGGGCTGGGCCGAGGCAGGAATGGAACACCCCCAAAGACTCTAAGTTGCGAAAGTAACGCGCGTGAACTGACCCGATTTCAGGATTAAATATCTGAAAAACGGGATGAAAGCGGACGGCCCCGGAACGATTGCCGCTAAGGAAAGATATGGCAATCGGGAATCGATGCTACCGGGAGTTAGGTGTTAACTTTTGGCAAGGGTGTTGCAGGAGTGCAACGATCCCGAGCGGCGGGGCTGCAATGCACCCCTTGATGCGCTTTGCGGTCTCCTTAGGGATATCCGCGCGGCGCGAACCGGGCCCGTGACGTGGGACGGCCAGAGACCGGGCGGGGCCATCGAGCAGCGCCATCGAACAGCGCCGACGAGCGGCGCCGGTGAGCAGCGCCAGTGAGTGGCGCCGGGGCATGACTGCCACAGGGAGGCCGGGTGGGCTTTCCACGTCGGCGCGGACGGGTATGATGCGCGGGCGTCGGGCCGTGCGCCGGGTCACGCCGCGGTCCGCGGCAAAGGGGCGGCGGCAGCCCGCGCCGCGTCTGTCGCCATCGTCTTTCTGCGTAGCGTCAAACCCGGAGGCGCCCGTGTCGTCCCATCCAGACCCGATTGTTCCCGAGCCGCTGACCGCCGAGGCCTTCGCGCCCTTCGGCGATGTGATCGAGGCGGATTTCGCGCGCAGTCACCTGATCAACGCGGGCCGCACCCGCCGCTTTCACGCGCTGGCCGAGGCGGATCCGGGGGAGGGGGGGCGCGCGATCCTGTCGATCTTTCGCGGAACGCCCTGGCCGAGCCCGGTGCGCGTTGAGATGCTGGAGCGGCATCCGCTGGGCAGCCAGGCCTTCGTTCCGATGCAGCGTCACGCCTGGCTGGTGGTGGTGGCCGAGGCGCCGCGGGCGCAGGCGTGTCGCGCGTTTCTGGCGCGGGGCGATCAGGGCATCCAGATCGCGCGCGGGGTCTGGCATCACCCGCTGCTGGCGCTGCAGCCCGTCCACGACTTTCTCGTGGTCGACCGCGCCGGGCCGGGTGACAATCTGGAGGAGGTCCGGTTTCCCGACGCGGAGCATGTGACGATCGCGCCCGTGTGAGGCGCGATGCGTCCGGCGGGATCGGCGTGTGTGGGCGGCTGCCGGAAGCGGCGGCCGTGTCCGGCCTCCGCTCGCGTTGCGGCCTGATTCGGTCCCGGTCGTCAGAAGACCAGTTTCGGCAGGGTGGTCGCGATCTGCGGCCACATCCAGATCAGCCCGATGGCGCCGATCTGCAGCGCGATGAAGGGCAGCACGCCGCGATAGATCATGCCCGTCGTGACCTCCTTCGGGGCCGCGCCGCGCAGGTAGAACAGCGAGAAGCCGAAGGGTGGCGTCAGGAACGACGTCTGCAGGTTGATGGCGATCAGGATCGACAGCCACACCGGATCGTGTCCCATCAGGATCAGCACCGGGGCGACCAGCGGCAGCAGGATCACCGAGATCTCGACGAAGTCCAGGAAGAAGCCGAGCACGAAGATCAGTGCCATCACGAAGACGAGCGCGCCCTGCGGGCCGCCGGGCATGTTCGACAGGATTTCCTCCACCCGCGCGTCGCCGCCGAGTCCGCGGAACACCAGCGAGAAGACGCTGGCCGTCAGGATGGTGGCGAAGATCATCGCGGTGACCGACAGGGTCGACGACATCACCGGCTTGAGCACGTCGGCGCGATGGGCGCGCACCAGCGCCTGTACCACGGCCGCGACGGCGATGGCGACGAGCCCGGTGGCGATCGCGCCGATGATCCAGTCGACGAGGTCCGCGTCGTCGCGCTGCAGGCGCACCGGATGCACGCCCGCGAGCAGGGCCAGCAGGGCGAGGGCGAGCGTGCCGGCGATCACCAGCCGCTTGGCGCCGCCGGCCAGGCGCGCGCTGGCCATCAGCAACGCGCCGACGGCGCCGACCGAGGCGGCCTCGCCCGGCGTGGCGATGCCGCCGAGGATCGAGCCGAGCACGGCGATGATCAGCAGCACCGGCGGCAGGATGGCGGCGGCGATCTCCACGCGGCCCGGTGCGTGGTCGGCCTTTTCCAGCGCCGGGGCGGAGGCCGGCGACAGCCAGGCCTTGGCGAGCAGATAGACGATGTAGATGCCGACCAGCGTCAGGCCGGGCAAGAGCGCGGCGGCGAAGATCTGTCCCACCGAGATCGTTTCGATGGTGAACTTGCCCTCGCGGAACTGGGCCTGCTGGTAGGCGTTCGACATCACGTCGGAGAGAATGATCAGCAGCGTGGAGGGCGGAATGATCTGCCCCAGCGTGCCGGAGGTGCACACGATGCCGCTGGCGAGCTTCGGATCGTAGCCGTTGCGCAGCATGGTCGGCAGGGCGATCATTCCCATGGCGACGACGGTCGCGCCGACGATGCCGGTCGAGGCGGCGAGCAGCGCGCCGACGAGCACGACCGAGATGCCGAGCCCGCCGCGCAGCGTGCCGAACAGCCGGCCGGCGGTTTCCAGCAGGTCTTCCGCGATGCGGCTCTTTTCCAGCACGACGCCCATGAAGACGAACAGCGGAATGGCGATCAGCACCGTGTTGGTCATCAGGCCGAACACGCGCTGGGCGAGCGCGCCGAGCAGGCCCATGTCGAACTGCCCCGTCACCAGTCCTAGGAAGGCGAAGAGGGTGGCGACCCCGGCGAGGGTGAAGGAGACCGGATAGCCGATCAGGATCGCGGCGATCAGCGCCGCGAACATCAGGAGGTCGAGTGGCAGGCTCATGCGTGGTCCTCGTGGCCGGGCGTGCGGGGCGTGCCGGCGAGGCGGGCGAGATCGCGCAGCAGGCAGGCGATCCCCTGCACCGCCAGCAGCACGCAGAAGGCCGGGATCAGGGACTTCAGAAGAAAGGAGGCGGGAATGCCGCCGACGGAGATCGCACCCTCCATCACGGCCCAGGAATTGCGCACCGACGGCCAGGAGTACCAGGCGAGCACCGCCATCGAGGGGAGCAGCAGAAGCACGGCGCCGGCGGCGTCGATGGCGGCGCGTCCGCGCCGCGAGGCGTTGGCGTAGAAGATGTCGACGCGCACGTGGCCGTCGACCAGAAGGGTGTATCCGGCGCCCAGCATGAACAGCGCGGCGTGCAGGTAGAGAACGCCCTCGTTGAGGAAGACGAAGCTGATGCCGTAGACGTAGCGCAGCACCACGACGACGAACTGCAGCATCACCATGGCGAGGGCGAACCACCGCACCGTCGCGCCGACGACACGGTTGAGACAATCGAGCCTGTCGGCGAGGCGATCGAGCACGGGCGGGATCCTTCAGGACGGGGAGGCGGCAAGGCGAACCGGCGGATCCGGAACCGGGAGGCGCGGCGCGATGCCGGCCTCCCGGTCCCGCATCGGGGCAGGTCCTAGTACTTGTAGTCCATCGCGCGGGCGTTCATCTGCCCGTTGTCCGCATAGGGCATGTAGGCGGCGATCGAGGCGCGATAGGTCAGGAAGCTCTCCGTGATCCGGCGCACCAGCTCGTCGTCGTCCTCGCGCAGATCCGCGATGACCTCGCCGGCGGCATTGCCCATGGCGACGATCACGTCGTCGGGCAGCTTCTTCACCTGCACGCCCTGCTCGGCGACCAGCTTCTCCAGCGCCAGCGCGTGCTTGGTCGTGTACTCGGTCCAAACCGGGTTGTAGAGGGATTCGCAGGCGAACTTGACGGCCTGCTTGAGGTCGTCGGGCAGCGCCTCATAGGCCTCCATGTTGACCGCGCATTCCTCGGCCGAGCACGGCTCGCCGACGCCCGGCCAGTAGTAGTTCTTGGCGACCTGATAGAAGCCGAGCGCGCTGTCGGACCACGGTCCGATGAATTCGCCCGCGTCGAGCGCGCCGGACTGCAGCCCCTGGAACATGTCGCGGCCGCCCATGGCCTGCACGGCCATGCCGAGCTTGGCGCACATCTCGGAGGCGAGGCCGGTGGTGCGGAAGCGCAGGCCCTTGAGATCGTCCGCGGAAGTGATCTCGTTGCGGAACCAGCCGGCCCACTGCGGTCCGGAGTTGCCGCACAGGAACGGCTTCAGCCCGAAGCGGCCGTACATTTCGTCATAGAGCGCCTGACCGCCGCCATGGGCGAGCCAGCCGAAGTGCTCGTCCGCGCGCAGGCCGAAGGGCTGCGAGCCGAACAGCAGGATGCCCTTGGACTTCGAGCCCCAATAGGCCGGAACGGCGTGATAGAGCTCGGCGGTGCCTTCCGATACGGCATCGAACACGCCCGGGCCGGGCACGAGCTCGCCGGCGGCGAAGAGCTGCACCTCGATGCGTCCGCCGGACAGGGCGGTGATGCGGTCGGCCAGCATCTGCGCGGCCACACCCGGGCCGGGCAGGTTCTTCGGCCAGGCGGTGACCATCTTCCACTTCAGCACGCCCTGCGCGATCGCAGGCGTGGCGAGCGTCGCGCCCGCGGCGGTGGCGACGGCGCCGGTGGCGGCGGTTTTCAGGAAATCGCGTCTTTTCATTTCGCTCGATCCTCTGGTTGGTCGTGTTGTTGTCGGGAGGCGGTCCGGGGCCGCAGGCGCGGTCCCGGACCCGGGTACGGTGCGGTCGACGACCTCAATTGCCGAGAATGGCCGGCAGCCGCAATCCGTGTTCACGCGCACAGTCCAGCGCGATCTCGTAGCCGGCGTCCGCGTGGCGCATCACGCCGGTGGCCGGATCGTTCCACAGCACCCGCTCGATGCGCCGGTCGGCATCCTCGGTGCCGTCGCAGCAGATCACCATGCCGGAGTGCTGCGAGAAGCCCATGCCGACGCCGCCGCCGTGGTGCAGGCTGACCCAGGTGGCGCCGCTGGCGCAATTGAGCAGCGCGTTGAGCAGCGGCCAGTCGGAGACCGCGTCCGAGCCGTCCTTCATCGCCTCGGTCTCGCGGTTGGGCGAGGCGACCGAGCCGGAGTCCAGATGGTCGCGGCCGATCACGATCGGGGCCTTGAGTTCGCCCTTGCGCACCATCTCGTTGAAGGCGAGGCCGAGGCGGTGCCGGTCGCCCAGACCCACCCAGCAGATGCGCGCCGGCAGGCCCTGGAAGGAGATGCGCTCGCGCGCCATGTCGAGCCAGCGGTGCAGGTGATGGTCGTCCGGCAGCAGCTCGCGCACCTTCTCGTCGGTGCGGTAGATGTCCTCCGGATCGCCCGACAGCGCCGCCCAGCGGAACGGACCGACGCCGCGGCAGAACAGCGGACGGATGTAGGCCGGCACGAAGCCGGGGAAGGCGAAGGCATTCTCGAAGCCTTCCTCCAGCGCCACCTGGCGGATGTTGTTGCCGTAGTCGAGGGTCGGCACGCCGGCGTTCCAGAAGGCGACCATCGCCTCCACATGCTCGCGCATGGAGGCCCGCGCCGCCTTTTCCACCGCCTTGGGGTCGCTCTCGCGCTTCGCCTCCCATTCGGCCATCGTCCAGCCCTTGGGCAGATAGCCGTTGATCGGATCATGCGCCGAGGTCTGGTCGGTGACGATGTCGGGATGCACGCCGCGGCGCACCAGCTCGGGGAAGACCTCCGCCGCGTTGCCCAGCAGCGCCACGGACTTGGCCTCGCCGGCCTTGGTCCAGCGGTCGATCATCGCGAGCGCCTCGTCGAGCGAATCGGTCTTCTCGTCGACGTAGCGGGTGCGCAGGCGGAAGTCGATGGAGTCCGGGTTGCACTCCACGGCGAGACAGCAGGCGCCGGCCATGACGGCTGCGAGCGGCTGGGCGCCGCCCATGCCGCCGAGGCCGCCGGTCAGGATCCACTTGCCCTTCAGGTTGCCGCCGTAATGCTGGCGGCCGGCCTCCACGAAGGTCTCGTAGGTGCCCTGCACGATGCCCTGGCTGCCGATGTAGATCCAGGAGCCGGCGGTCATCTGGCCGTACATCATCAGCCCGGCCTTATCGAGCTTGTTGAAGTGGTCCCAGTTGGCCCAATGCGGCACGATGTTGGAGTTGGCGATGAGAACGCGCGGCGCGTCCTTGTGCGTCTTGAACACCGCGACCGGCTTGCCGGACTGCACGACCAGCGTCTCGTCGGCTTCCAGATCCTTCAGCGTCGCGGCGATCCTGTCGAAATCGTCCCAGGTGCGCGCGGCCCGGCCGATGCCGCCGTAGACGACGAGCTCATGCGGCTTCTCCGCGACATCCGGGTCCAGGTTGTTCATCAGCATCCGCAGCGGGGCTTCCGTCAGCCAGGACTTGGCCGAAAGCTCGGTGCCGGTGTCGGCGCGCACGATGCGGGTGTTGTGACGCGGGTTGGTCATGCAGGGTCTCCGTTGACGCGCGCGTCCTCGAGCACGAGACGCTCCAGACGCGCAAGCAGGGTGGCGAGATGGGGCCGCAACCGGGCCGCCTTGTCCGCGTCATAGGCGAAGGGCGGGGCCTCGGTCGCGAGGTGAGTGCACTGGGCCAGTTCCATCTGGATGGCGTGGACGCCCGTTTCGGGCTGTCCGTAGTGGCGGGTGGTCCAGCCGCCCTTGAAGCGGCCGTTGAGCACGCTGGTGTAGCCTTGCGCGGCGGCGCAGGTTTCAACCGTGACCTGTTCGAGCGCCGGCGCGCAGGTCGTGCCCTGGTTGGTCCCGATGTTGAAATCGGGAAGCTTGCCGTCGAACAGGAACGGGATGTGCGAGCGGATCGAATGGCAGTCGTAGAGAAGCGCGACGCCGTGGATCGCCTTCACGCGCGCGATCTGCGCGGCCATGGCCGCGTGATAGGGCGCGTGGAAGGTATCGCGACGTTCCGCGATCTCGTCGGCGCCGGGCGTCTCGCCGTCGCGCCAGATGGGATGGCCGTCGAAATCGGTCTCCGGCACCAGCGTGGTGGTGTTCTGCCCCGGATAGAGGCTGACGCCGGCCGGATCGCGATTGGCGTCGATCACATACCGGTGGAAGGTGGCGCGCACGGTCGTCGCGCCGGCGAGCAGCCCGTCATAGAGCGTATGGATATGCCAGTCGGTGTCGGCGAGCACCCGACCCCGGTCGTTCAGCCGGCTGAGGATCGCGTCGGGCACATGCGTGCCCGTGTGCGGCAGGCCGAGGATGACGGGGGAGGTTCCCTCATGAATTTCGACGGGGGTCACGCGGTCGCTCCTTTTGCTTCGCCACCCGGGGTGCCGGCGAGATCGGGCAGGGTACCGGCCGGCACCGCCTCGGCGAGCGTTCCCTCGGCGACGAGGCGTGCGGCGGCCGCGAGATCGCCGGCCATGTAGCGGTCGTCGGTGAGCGACGGCACGGCCGCGCGGATCGCGGCCAGCGCGGCGGAGAGTGCCGGGCTGGTGACGAGCGGCGCGCGCAGCTCCACGCCCTGGGCCGCCGTCAGCGCCTCGATGGCGACGATGCGCGCGAGATTGTCGGTCATGGCGAGCAGGCGGCGGGCGCCGTGGCAGGCCATCGACACATGGTCTTCCTGGTTGGCCGAGGTCGGCGTGGAATCGACGCTTGCCGGCATGGCGCGCTGCTTGTTCTCCGACATCAGCGCCGCCGCCGTCACCTCGGCGATCATCAGGCCCGAGTTGAGCCCCGGCGTCGGCGTCAGGAAGGGCGGCAGGCCGTAGGACAGCGCCGGATCGACCAGAAGCGCGATGCGACGCTGGGCGACAGACCCCAGTTCGCACACGGCGATGGCGATCTGATCGGCGGCGAAGGCCACCGGCTCGGCATGAAAGTTGCCGCCCGACACGACCGACCCGTCGCCGAGCACCAGCGGATTGTCGGTGACCGCATTGGCCTCGCGTTCAAGCGTCGCGCCCGCCTGGCGCAGCAGGTCAAGACAGGCGCCGGCCACCTGCGGCTGGCAGCGGATGCAATAGGGATCCTGAACCCGCTCGTCGCCCTCGCGATGGCTTTCGCGGATCTGCGAGCCGTCCATCAGGGCACGCAGCGCGCGTGCCGCCTCGATCTGCCCCGGCTGGCCGCGCAGGGCATGGATCTCGGCGCGGAAGGGCGCGGCCGAACCCATCGCCGCGTCGGTGGACAGCGCCCCCGTCACGAGGCTCGCCGTTGCCGTGCGCCAGGCCTTGAAGAGGCCGGCGAGCGCCAGCGCGGTGGAGACCTGCGTGCCGTTGATCAGCCCGAGGCCCTCCTTGGGGCCGAGCACGATGGGGCTGAGGCCGGCGCGTTCCAGCGCGGCGCGTCCGGGCAGCCGCTCGCCCTTCACCCAGGCCTCGCCCTCGCCGATCATCACGGCGGCGAGATGCGCCAGCGGCGCGAGATCGCCCGAGGCACCGACCGAGCCCTGACCGGGAATGACCGGAATCACGTCGTGCGCGAGCATCGCGTCGAGCAGGGCGAGCGTGTCCCACTTCAGGCCCGAGGCGCCATGGCCGAGCGACAGCAGCTTGGTGGCCATCACGAGGCGCACCACGTCGCGGTCGAGCGGATCGCCGACGCCGCAGCAATGCGACAGGATCAGATTGCGCTGCAGCGTGGTCACGTCCACCGGCGCGATGCGCACGCTGGCGAGCTTGCCGAAGCCGGTGTTCACGCCATAGACGGGCACGTCGCCGGCGGCGACCTCGGCGATGCGCGCGGCCGCGGCCTCCACGGACCCGCGACAGGCGGGATCGAGCGAGGCCGGGGCGCCGCGATAGATGGCGTCGAGATCGGCGAGCGTGAGGCGGCCGGGGGTCAGGACGACGGTCATGCGGCGCCTCCCTTTTCGTGGCTGACAGCGTGGCCGAAGATCCGGCGATGAAGCGGCGTGAAGCCGATGCGATAGGTGAGTTCGGCCGGGGTCGCGACGTCCCAGATCGCCAGATCCGCGATCTTGCCGGCCTCCAGCGTGCCGAGATCGTCGGAAAGACCAAGCGCGCGCGCCGCCTCGCGGGTGGTGCCGGCCAGCGCTTCCTCCGGCGTGAGGCGGAAGAGGGTCGCGCCCATGTTCATCGCCAGCAGCAGCGAGCTCATCGGCGAGGAGCCGGGATTGCAGTCGGTGGCGAGCGCGATGGGAACGCCCGCGGCGCGCAGGCCATCCACCGGCGGCAGCTGCGTCTCGCGCAGGGTGTAGAAGGCACCGGGCAGCAGCACGGCGACCGTGCCGGCCTCGGCCATCGCCGCGATGCCGTCCTGCGACAGATACTCCAAATGATCGGCCGACAGCGCGCCGCGCTCTGCGGCAAGCCGCGCCCCGCCGAGATCCGACAGTTGCTCCGCGTGCAGCTTGATCGGCAGGCCGAGTTCCGCCGCCTTGTCGAACACGCGCGCCATCTGCGCCGGGGAAAAGGCGATGCCCTCGCAGAAGCCGTCGACGGCGTCGACCAGCCCTTCCTGCTTTGCGGCCTCGAGCCCGGGAAGCACCACCTCGTCGATATAGGCGTCGGCGCGGTCCTTGTAGTCGGCCGGAACGGCATGGGCGGCGAGATAGGTGGTGACGACGCGCACCTCGCGCAGCATGGCCAGCCTTCGGGCGGCGCGCAGCATTTTCAGCTCGTCGGCGATGGTCAGCCCGTAGCCGGACTTGACCTCCACCGTGGTCACGCCGTCTCGGATCAGCGCGTCCATATGCTTCAGCGCGGCGGCGACCAGATCCTCCTCGCTGGCGGCGCGGGTCGCGCTGACCGTGGAGACGATGCCGCCGCCGGCCCGCGCGATCTCCTCGTAGCTCGCGCCCTCGAGGCGCAGCTCGAACTCGCGCGCGCGATCACCGCCATGCACGATGTGGGTATGGCAGTCGATGAGCCCCGGCGTCACCAGCCGGCCGTCCAGCGGCTCCTGCGCCCAGTCGGCGAAGGCCGCGGGCAGATCCGCCGCGAGTCCGGCGAAGGCGATGCGCCCGTCGGCGTCGATGGCCAGCGCCGCATCCTCGATCAGGCCGTAGGGCGCGCCGCCCGGCACCATGGTGGCAAGGCGTGCGTCGCGCAAAACCCGTCCCGGCATGCTTCCTCCCGGCGTTGGTGAACCTCCGCCCCGCGAAAACGGAGGGGGCGTTAATATGTATTGGCTTAATTACGATATGTATGTACATAATTGTCAATCCAAAAATGAAGGGGTGACGCATGCGGATTTGGGCGACGGCGGCTTTGCTGGAGAGCGGATGGGCGCGGGACGTGTCGGTCGAGATCGGCGCCGACGGGCGGATCGCGTCGGTGGCGCAGGGGGATGCGGGAGGCCGGGCGCGCGCCGATGCGGCGGTCGAGGTGCTGCTGCCCGCGCCCGGCAATCTCCATTCGCATGCCTTTCAGCGCGCGATGGCGGGCCTGAGCGAGCGGCGCGGTCCCGGCACGCATGACACCTTCTGGACCTGGCGGGATCTGATGTACCGCTTCCTCGCCGGCTTCACGCCCGAGGAGATCGAGGCGGTCGCCGCCTTCGTGCAGATGGAAATGCTGGAAGCCGGCTATGCGGCCTCCGCCGAATTCCACTATGTGCACAACCAGGCCGACGGCACGCCCTATGACGACGCCGCGATCCTCGCGCGCCGGATCGCCGCCGCGTCCGAAACCTCGGGCATCGGCCTGACGCTGCTGCCCGTCTACTACGAGGTCGGCGGGCTCGACGCGCGCCCGCTCGCCGGCGGGCAGCGCCGCTTCCGGACCGATCTCGACCATTATGCCGCGATCCTGGAGGGCGCCGAGGCGGCCGTGCGCGCCCTGCCGGGCGATGCGCGCCTCGGGATCGCGCCGCATTCGCTGCGCGCGGTGCCATCGGCGGCGCTGGCCGAGCTTGTGACCTGGCGGCCCGACGCGCCGCTGCACATGCATATCGCCGAGCAGACCGGCGAGGTGGAGGAGGTGCGCGCGGCGACCGGAAAGCGCCCGGTGGAGTGGCTGTTCGACACGCATGCGGTCGACGACCGCTGGTGCCTGATCCATTGCACGCATCTGACCGAGGACGAGCGGCGCGCGCTGGCGACGAGCGGCGCGGTCGCCGGACTGTGCCCGATCACAGAATCGAGCCTCGGCGATGGCATTTTCGATGGCGCGGCCTATCTCGCCGAGGGCGGGACGCTGGGGGTCGGCTCCGATTCCAACATCCGCATCGCCCTGTCGGAGGAGCTGCGCACGCTGGAGTACTCGCAGCGTCTGCGCGATCGTCACCGCGCCGTGCTCGCCACCGCCGAGCGCTCCTGCGGGCGCCGGCTGTACGACGAGGCCCTCGTCGGCGGCGCGCGGGCGCTCGGGCGCGACAGCGGGGCGATCCGTCAAGGCGCCTTCGCCGATCTGCTTGCACTCGACGCCGGCTCGGTGCATCTGGAAGGCCTTGCCGGCGACGATCTGCTCGACGCCTGGATCTTCGCCGGCGACGACACGCTCGTGCGCGACGTGTGGTCGGCCGGCCGGCATCTGGTGCAAGGCGGCCGCCACGTGCGGCGCGACGCGATCGAGGCGGGCTATCGCAAGGCCATGCGCAAGCTGAAGGAGACCCTTTGACCGACCCACTTGGCCCAATCGGCAGCCCCGTCGGCGTCCCCGTCGACAAACCTGCCGACGGTCCGCCCGAACAGCGCGCCCTGGTCTCGTTCCGCACGATCAAGACCGAGATCCTGCGCCGGATCCGCGACCGCGTCTGGCAGCCGGGGGAGCTCATTCCCGGCGAGGAGGATCTCGCGCGCGAGTTCGGCTGTGCCCGGGTGACGGTCAACCGGGCGCTGCGCGAGCTGGCGGACATCGGCGTGGTGGAGCGCAAGCGCCGCGCCGGCACGCGCATCGCCGAACATCCCTTGCGCGAGGCGCGGCTGGAAATCCCCATCGTGCGCGACGAGGTCGAGGGGCGCGGCGCGATCTATCGCTTCACCGTGCTCACGCGCGAGACGCTGCCCGCGCCCGAGGCGGTTTCGGCGCATCTCGACCTGCCGGCCGGGACGGCGATGCTGCATCTGCGCTGCCTGCATTTCGCAAACAATCGACCCTGGGCCTATGAGGACCGCTGGATCAACCTCGCCGCCGTGCCCGACATCGCCGGCGAGCCCTTCACCGGCATGAGCCCCAACGAATGGCTGGTGAAGAACGCGCCCTTCTCGGAGATGGAGATTTCGCTCGGCGCGACGGCCGCCACGGCGGAAGAGGCGGAACTTCTGGCTCTGTCGCCCGGCGATCCGCTGTTCGTCTTCGAGCGCACCACCTGGCTGCTCGACCAGCCGATCACCCAGGTGCGGATGCTGCACCGAAGCGATTATCGCATGGTGTCGCGCGTCTGACGCGCGCAAAGGCATCGCGGGTTGTCGCGCGTCTGATGCGCGCGCATGAGCCGCGTTGTTGAAACGCGCCGGCAAGCCGATCATACTCGTTTCACTGAAGAATGATCCGGGGCGCGCCCCCGGGCGCATCCTGTTGGGAGGAACCGCTCATGATCCCCTTGAAGCCGCTTGCCATCGCCGCGACGGCGCTCCTGTGCGCCGGGCTGTCGCCCGCGCTCGCGCAGGACGTCACGCTGCGCGTCCATCACTTCCTGCCCGCCCCGGCGCCCGTGCCGAAGAACTTCATCACGCCCTGGGCGGAAAAGGTGATGGAGGAGTCCGACGGGCGGATCAAGGTCGAGGTCTATCCCTCCATGCAGCTTGGCGGCACGCCGCCGGCGCTCTTCGATCAGGCCCGGGACGGGGTGGTCGACATCGTCTGGACGCTGCCCGGCTACACCCCCGGCCGTTTCCCCGGCACCGAGGCCTTCGAACTGCCGTTCATGCCGGCGCGGGCCGAGACGACCAGCCAGGCGCTCTGGGACTTCTACGAGAAGTATCTGACCGACGAGTTCAAGGACGTGCATGTGATCGCGCTGCATGTGCACGGCCCCGGCCTGCTGCACGTGAAGGGCGACGGCGTGTCGTCGCTTGAGGATATGCAGGGGCTGAAGCTGCGCGGGCCGACCCGCCAGACCAACGCGTTGCTCGACGCGCTCGGCGCGACGCCGGTCGGCATGCCGGTCCCGGCCATGCCCGAGGCGCTGTCGAAGGGGGTGATCGACGGCACGGTCGTGCCGTGGGAAGTCACCACGCCGCTCAAGGTCGCGGAACTGGTCGACAGCCACACCGACTTCGAGGGGCCGCGCGGTCTCTACACCGCCGCCTTCGTCTTCGCCATGAACAAGGCCTCCTACGACCGGCTGCCGGACGACCTGAAGGCCGTGATCGACGCCAACAGCGGGCGCGAGATCTCCAAGTGGGTCGGACGGGTGATGGACGAGGGCGACCAGCCCGGCATCGCCGCGGCGGAGGCCGCCGGCAACACCATCCGCATGCTGGACGCCGAGGAAGTGGCGCGCTGGAAGGCGGCGGCCGAACCGGTCATCGAAGCCTGGATCGCCGACGTCACGGCGAAGGGGTATGACGGCGCGGCGATGGTCGAGGATGCCCGGGCGATGATCGCCGAGTATGCCGGCACCGACTGAGCCGTTTCCGCGCTCGCCCGGCCCGGCGGTGTCGTGCCGCCGGGCCTCGGGCGGAGCGCCGGCCCCGTTCCCGAAAACGAGATCGATCCCATGACCGTTCTGATCGCCGGCGCAGGAATTGCCGGCCTCACCCTGGCGCTCAGCCTGGAGCGCATCGGCGTGCCCGTACGCGTTTTCGAGAGCGTGCGCGAGATCAAGCCGCTCGGCGTCGGCATCAATCTGCAACCGCATGCCGTGCGCGAACTCGACGAGCTCGGTCTGATGGAGGGCCTCGACGGGATCGGGCTGCGCACGGCGGAGGTCGCCTATTTCTCCTCGCGCGGCCAGCCCATCTGGTCGGAGCCGCGCGGGCGCAACGCCGGCTATTCCTGGCCGCAGGTCTCCATCCATCGCGGCAAGCTGCAGATGCTGCTGCTGGAGACGGTGCGCGCGCGCCTCGGCGCGCAAGCCGTGCGCTGCGATGCCGCCGTGACCGGCTGGCGCGATCTCGGCGACGGCGTCGAGATCGATCTCGCCGACCGCGACGGAAAGGCGCTTGGATCGGAGCGCGGCGCGATCTTCGTGGCCGCCGACGGCATTCATTCCTCGGCCCGCGCGGCGCTTTACCCGGACGAGGGGCCGCCGGTGTGGGGCGGCATCGTGATGTGGCGCGGCGTGACGCGCGGTCCCCGGTTCCTCACCGGGCGGAGCATGGCGATGTCGGGCTGCAAGCCGCGCAAGTTCGTGTGCTATCCGATCGAGGACATCACGCTGGAGGACGGCCGTCCGGGCTCGGTGATCAACTGGATCGCGGACCTGAGGCTGCCGCCGGATTATCTGTGGCGCCGCGAGGACTGGAATCGCCCCGGCGACCCGGCCGACTTCCTGCCCCGCTTCGCCGACTGGCATTTCGACTGGCTCGATATCCCGGCCGTGATTCGCGCCGCCGAAAGCATCTTCGAATATCCGATGGTCGACCGCGACCCGCTGCCGCGCTGGACCCATGGCGCCATGACGCTGCTGGGCGATGCGGCCCACCCCATGTATCCCATCGGCTCCAACGGGGCGAGCCAGGCGATCCTCGACGCGCGGGTGCTGACGCGCGAGATCCTCGCCCATGGCACGACCCCGGCCGCACTCGCGGCCTATGAGGCGGAGCGCCGGCCCGCGACCGCGCGGATCGTGCTCGCCAACCGCGCCGACGGTCCCGACAAGATCCTCGACATCGTCGAGGCCCGGGCGCCGGACGGATTTGCCCGCATCGAGGACGTGCTGTCGCGCGAGGAACTGACCGAGACCGCCTCCGGCTACAAGCGGCTCGCCGGTTTCGACGTCGACGCGCTCAACCGGCGCGCGTCCCTGGTGCCGCCCGGTGCGCGCCGCGCGGACGACGGAGCGGAGGGCGGCAAGGACGCGGCCGCGCGGTAGCCGCGGTCCCGGCCGACTGTCCCATTGACTGTACCGGGCGATGATCCGGTGCCCGTTTTTCCTGGGGTCGCAAGTTTTTCCCGGAAGTAAAGACGGCGTTAGGCGGTCAAGGCTTAGCCTGCCTGCTGACTTTGCGCCGAACTCTCTGCTTTCCACGGGCGAAAACACGCGAAACCGCGAGAAACCGGGTGTGATGATCGACGTACTTGCGTGTATTTATCTTGAGCACAACCTGTTTCTGGTGGCCTGTGCCGCCGGTATTTGTGTCGCAGGGGCATGGATCAGTCTGCGTTTGTTCGCCCGTGCGCGGGATTCGGATGGTTGGACCCGGGCCGGATGGCTCTTTCTGAACGGCGTGGCGGCCGGCTCGGCGATCTGGTGCACGCATTTCGTCTCGATGCTGGCCTATGAGACGCCGGCGCCGGTGTTCTTCGATCCCGTTCCGACGATCCTGTCGCTGTTCATCGCGATTGTCGGCACCGCGATCGGCTTCGGCGTGGCGAGCAGCGGCCGCTTTCCGCTGGCGCCGGAAGCCGGTGGCATGGTCATCGGCGCGGCCACGACGGCGATGCATTATCTTGGCATGCGCGGCTATCGCGTCGAAGGGCTGGTGTCCTGGGACGAGACCAGGGTGGTCTGGTCGGTGGTGCTGGCGCTGGCGCTGGGCGGGCTTGCGCTCAACCGCGCCATGCGCCCGGTGACGATCTGGTGCCGCTACGGCGCGCTCGCCGTTTTCGTCGCGATGATCGTCAGCCTGCATTTCACCGGCATGTCCGCGCTGCGGATCGAGGTGCTCGGTCCGAGCGTTCCGCAGGATGCGGACGCGCTTTGGGCGCTGGCGCTCTCCGTCATGGGGGTCGGCACCATGGTCGTCGGCATGGGGGTCGTCACCGCGCTGCTCGATCACCGAACCCGGGCCGTCGCGGATGCCGACCGCCTGCGTCTGTCGACCCGCGACCCGCTCACCGGGTTGGGCAACCGCACGACCTTTCTTCAGGTTCTGAGCGAGGCCTGCGCCTGGAGCGACACCGGCGGCGGGCGGGTGTTTCTGGCGCTCGTCGACCTCGACGACTTCAAGACGCTCAACGATCTGCGCGGACAATCCGCCGGCGACGCCTATCTGGCGGCGCTGGGCGCGCGCATTCGCGACGACATGGGCGTGGGCGAATGCGCCATCCGGCTCGGCGGCGACGAATTCGCGATCGTCGCCCGGGTGCCGGCGACGCAGGATCTTCAATCGTTTCTCACCCGGATGCGCGATCTCGTCTGCGCGCCGGTGCGCGCGTCCGGCACGCTGCTCGGCTGTTCGGCCAGCCTCGGCGGGGGCGCCTATCCCGACCACGGTCTGTCCGCCCAGGATCTGCACGCCAACACGGCGCTGGCGCTCTCCCGCGCCAAGGCCAACAGTCTCGGCGACATCGAGATCTGCGACACCTCCATCGACGATCGCGAGCGTCGCCGCCGCGCGCTCTCCGTCGATCTGCGCACCGTCGTCGACCGCGACGAGCTGCATCTGGTGTTCCAGCCGCAGCTCGATCTCGAGACCGGCCGTTGCAACGGGGCCGAGGCGCTCCTGCGCTGGAGGCATCCGGACTTCGGACCGGTGTCGCCGGCCGATTTCATCCCGCTGGCCGAGGACAACGGCGCGATCCTGCAGATCGGCGACTGGGTCCTGTGCGAGGCCTGCCGGGCGGCTGCGACCTGGACGCGGCCCCTGCATCTGGGGGTGAACCTGTCGGCGGTGCAGCTGATGCGCGGCGATCTGCCCGAGCGCGTCGCCGCGATCCTCGCCGATACGGGCCTGCCCGCCGAGCGCCTCGAACTCGAGGTGACGGAAACCGCGCTGATGGCGAGCCCGGAGAAAAACATCGCCGTGCTCGCGGCGCTGCGCGCGCTCGGCGTGTCGGTCACGCTGGACGATTTCGGCACCGGCTACTCCGCGCTGGCCAGTCTGCGCAGCTTCCCCTTCGACCGGCTGAAACTGGATCGCGGCTTCATCAACGATCTGGTGAGTTGCGAAAGCGCCCGGGCCATCGTCCATTCGGTCATCATGCTCGGACAGTCGCTCAAGGTGCCCGTCGTGGCCGAAGGCGTCGAAACGCCCGACCAGCTCGCCTTCCTGCAGGGCGCGGGCTGCTCGACGGTGCAGGGGTTTCTCTATGCCCGGCCCATGGCGCCGGCCGATCTGATGCGTTTTGTCGAGGTGGAGAAGCACGGCGCGTCAAGTCTCGGTCCAGGGCGGGTCGCAGAGGTCCCGAGCTCCGGGTTTCGCGCCGTGACTACGTAAATATGATTACTGCACTCCACATTTGAATTATTCTAAACTATTGACTTAAAACGAGAAAAATCTTGACGTAATCTCTCATGTATTGCTAGCTGCGGTCGTGCGGCCGCACCGGCCGCCCTTTGATGGCGGGGCCTTGACCCCCGTCGATTGGGGGTTGCGATGAACATGCGAGTGGATTTCCCCGCGCCCGACGCCTGCACGGGCGGCGAGGCCGAGCATCTGGTCGTCGAGGGCCTGCGGCGCTGGCTTGCCGGCTATCAGACCGGAAACATTTCCTGCTGGGAAGATGCGTGGAGCCTCTACGCCGGCCGCCTCGGCGTCGCCCGGGCCCGTGTCGCGGTGTCCGGTCTGTCCGCCTATGCGCGGGCGATCAACGGCTGGGCGAAATGCGGCTTCTGCCTGATGCCCCATGACTGCCCGCGCCGCTGCGCGCATGAGGCGATGGCCGTGGAGGCGCTCGCCGCATGGCAGCGCGGCAACCGCGAGGCGGCGACCGGAATTGTCGAGGAACTGGTCGTCTCGCCCGGGCTGCCGAGCACGCTGGAGGCCACGGCCTTCTTCGCCGACAGCCTGCGCCGCGTCGATTTGCGGCTCGTGTCGGCGGCGCTTCCGCCGGGCGCGCGCCAGATCCCGCGCACGCATGCCCCCTCCCTGACCCGTCACTGACTGACCCGTCACTGATCATCCCGAACCGGCCCCGTCCCCCGGCGTGCCGGTTGCCAATTCCGTCAAGAAAGGCGCCCTCATGAAGAAGACCCGTCTGCTGGCAACGCTTGCCGTCGCCGCGCTCATCCCCTTCGCCAGTTCCCTTGCGTCTGGCGCATCCGCGGCGGAGCCGAAGGCGGTGCTCGACACCTATGCCGACATCGCCGCGGCGAAATACGCCGAATCCGTCACCACCGCCGAGGCCCTGTCCGCTGCGATCGACGCGCTGATCGCGACGCCGAACGCCGAAACGCTGGCCGCCGCGCGCACCGCCTGGATCGCGGCCCGTCGGCCCTACCAGCAGACCGAGGTCTATCGCTTCGGCAATGCGATGGTCGACGACTGGGAAGGCAAGGTGAACGCCTGGCCGCTCGACGAGGGGCTGATCGATTACGTCGACGCGAGCTACGGGTCGGAGTCGCCGGAAAACGCCTTCTACACCGCCAATGTGATCGCGAACCCGACGCTCAAGGTCGGCGGGCGCGAGATCGACGCGACCGAAATCACCCCGGCGCTGCTCGCCGAGGAGCTTCAGGAGGCGGGTGAGATCGAGGCCAATGTCGCCACCGGCTATCATGCGATCGAGTTCCTGCTGTGGGGGCAGGATCTGAACGGCACCGGGGCCGGTGCCGGCGCGCGACCGGCAACGGATTTCGACGTCGACAACTGCACCGGCGGCAATTGCGAGCGTCGGGTCGCCTATCTCAGGGCGGCGACCGACCTGCTGCTTGCGGATCTCAAGGAAATGGCGGCGGCCTGGACCGACGAGGGGGCCGCGCGCGCCGAGCTCATGGCCAAGGGCGAGGCGGGCGGTCTCGCCACCATCCTCACCGGCATGGGCTCGCTCTCCTACGGCGAGCTTGCCGGCGAGCGCATGAAGCTCGGGCTCATGCTGCACGATCCGGAGGAAGAGCACGATTGCTTCTCCGACAACACCCACATGTCGCATCTCGACGATGTGATCGGCATCCGCAACGTCTGGCACGGCGCCTATGAGGGCTTCGACGGCAAGTCGGTGTCCGGCGCGGCGCTCAAGGATCTCGTGGCGGAGCGCGATGCCGCGCTCGCCGAGGAGCTGACCGTGAAGCTCGACGCCTCGCTGGCCCGCTTCGAGGCCCTGCGCGCGCGTGCCGAGACGGTCGAGGCCTACGATCAGATGATCGGCGAGGGCAACGCCGAGGGCAACGCGGCCGTGCAGGCGGCGATCGACGCGCTGATCGACCAGACGCGCTCCATCGAGAAGGTCGTGCTGGCGCTCGACCTCGGCGACGTCGCCTTCGAGGGCTCCGACAGCCTCGACAATCCTGGCGCCGTCTTCCAGTAAGACGCAGGCCGAAAGAAACCGGCCGCCGGCACCGCCGGCGGCCGACACGACGCGGGACGGGAACCGGCTTGGGGTGTCCGCCCCGCACTCGAAAGGCAAGTGGCGCGGTTGGAGGGACGCGCGGCACGGGACCGCAGCAGATGAAGAACTCGCGTTTTACAGCACGCGCCGGGGGAAGTCCGGTGGCGTCCTGTCTTGTCACCCTGGCCTGGGGGCTGTCTGTCGCCTTGGCGGGCATCGGCCCGGCGCAGGCGATGGACCTGTCGCATCGCGATGATCTCACGCCCGCCGACCGGGAAAAGGTTGCCGGCGTCCTCAGCCACCCCGACGATCCGGGCACGGTCGAGGCTTTCGAGATCATGGCGGGCGGCGCGGCGACCTCGCGCAAGAAGCTGAACACGACCGCCTTCTCCTTTCCCTCCGCCAATCTGTCCTTCGAGGAGCAGCGCGACTTTCTCTTAGGCAACGGCCTGTTCGAGAAGTTCTGGGTCTCCTCTCCGGCCTCGACGCAGGCCTCCGACGGGCTCGGGCCGCTGTTCAACGCCCGCTCCTGCCAGGGTTGCCACCTGCGCGACGGGCGCGGCCATCCGCCGCGCGCCGGCGAAGAACCCGTGGCGCTCTTCCTGCGCCTGTCGGTGCCGCCGGAAACGGAGGCGGAACGCACGATGCTGGACGAGGGGCGCGCGCTGGTGCTCCCGGAGCCGACCTATGGCACGCAGTTCCAGACCTTTGCCGTGCAGGGCCTTCCCGCCGAGGGGCGCCTGCGCGTCTCCTACGCGGAAAAGCCCGTGACGCTCGCCGACGGCACGGAAGTGTCGCTGCGCGTGCCGACCTATGAGATGACCGATCTCGGCTATGGGCCGATGCGTCCCGACGTGATGGTCTCGCCGCGTGTTGCGCCGCAGATGATCGGTCTCGGCCTGCTGGAGGCGATCCACCCGGGCGACATCCTGGCGCGCGCCGATCCGGAGGATGCCGACGGCGACGGCATTTCCGGGCGGGCGAGCCTTCGCCGCGACGCGCAAACCGGCGAATGGGTGCTCGGGCGTTTCGGCTGGAAGGCGTCGGAGCCGACCGTGCGCTCGCAATCGGCGGGGGCCTTCGCCGGCGACATCGGCATTTCCTCGCCCGACGTGCCAAAACCCTTCGGCGATTGCATGCCGGCCCAGACCGCCTGTTTCGATCTGCCGACCGGCGAGCAGGCGCATCTGGGCGAGAGCGAAGCGCCGGACCCGGTGATGGCGCTCGTTGACTTCTATTCGCGCAATCTCGCCGTGCCCGCCCGGCGCGACGTGGACGCGCCGGAGGTTCTCACCGGCAAGGCGCTCTTTTCCGATCTCGGCTGTGCGAGCTGCCACACGCCGAAATATGTGACCTCGCGCAAGGCCGCGCAGCCGGGCCACCGCTTCCAGTTGATCTGGCCCTATACGGACCTGCTGCTGCACGACATGGGGGAGGGGCTGGCGGACCACCGCCCGGCCGGCTCCGCGTCGGGGCGCGAGTGGCGCACACCGCCGCTGTGGGGCATCGGCCTGACG
Organism: Stappia sp.; assembly: GCF_040110915.1. Lineage (NCBI taxonomy): Bacteria > Pseudomonadati > Pseudomonadota > Alphaproteobacteria > Hyphomicrobiales > Stappiaceae > Stappia > Stappia sp. The sequence continues at coordinate 4,515,338 of NZ_CP157793.1, forward strand.
GAACTCGTCAGCGGGCAGGAGAGCTATCTCCATGACGGGCGGGCGCGCACGCTCGAGGAGGCGATCCTGTGGCACGGCGGCGAGGGGCAGGCCGCCCGTGACGGCTATGCGGCGCTGGAAAAGGCCGATCGCGACGCCTTGATCCGCTTCCTGAAATCGCTGTAACCCGTCGCGTCGGCGACGTCGGTCGAGAGATGCCGACCATCAGACAGAGGAAGGCTTTCGAGATGATCCGTGCCCCAAAACGTCGCCGGCCCGCGCTGGCGCCCGTGCTGACCGGACTTGTGCGGACCGGACTCGTGCTGGCCGGGATGGCGCTTGCCACGGGTCCCGGCGCGGCGCGCGCGCAGACCGCGTCCGAGACGGCAAGGCCCGATTACGCGGCGCTGATCCCGGCGCTGGTGCGCGAGGTCGCCGTGCCGGCCACCGAGGCGCTGGAGGCGCGCCTGCGCGACTTGCGCGGGCGCATCGATGATGTCTGCGCTGCCGAGGCCGGCGAGGCGGCCCGCGACGCCTTTCGGGACGCCTTTGCCGGGGCGGTCGCCGCGCAAGGCCGCCTGGCCGTCCTGCGCTTCGGCGCGCTTGCCGAGGATACCCGGCTGGAGCGCCTCGCCTTCGTGCCCGACCGGCGCAACGTGGTGTGGCGTCAGGTGACCCGGCTCACCGCCAGCCGCGATCCCGGTGCCACCGATCCCGACGTGCTGCGCGACAAGAGCGTCGCTCTGCAGGGCCTGACGGCGCTGGAATGGATCGCCTTCGGCGGCGATGGCGAGGTGCGGCTCGCGGCGGAGGCCGACGACGGCTTCGCCTGTGCCTATGCCCGCGCGCTGGGGGCGCGCCTGAGCGATCTCGCGTTGGAAATCCGCACCGCCTATGAAACGCCGACCGGCCAGACCGCGCAGCTTCTCGCGCCGGGACCGGACAACGCGCTCGCGCAAACCGAGAAGGCGGCCGCCGGCTTCGCCTTCAACCAGCTGACGACGAGCCTGTCGCTGATGGCCGATCAGGTGCTGACGCCGGTCCTGGAGCCGGGCCCGGCCGAGGCGCGCGCCGCGCGCGCGCCCTTTGCCCGCTCCCATCTCGCCGCCCGGCATCTTGCGGCCTCGATCGACGGCTTCGCCGAGGCGCTCCGCCGTGCAGGCTACACCAGGGCGGCGCCCGACCTGGCGTGGATGGACAACACGCTCGCCTTCGAGGCGAAGAACGCGGGCCGGGCGCTCGCGGCTTTGCCGGCCGATCTCGCGGTGGCGTTGGCGGATGAGGACGACCGTCAGCGTCTCATCTATGTCCGTGCCATCCTGACCGGGCTTCAGTCGATGGTCGGCGGGCAACTGGCCGGGGCGCTGGACTTCGAGGGGGGCTTCAATGCGCTCGACGGCGACTGAGCGCGCCCTCGACCGGCGGCAGGTGCTCACCGGCGCGGCGGCCACGGCCCTGGCGCTTGTGCTGCCCGGCGCGGCGCGCGGCCAGGCGGGGGCGGGGCCGTCGTTGCAGGACGATCCGCTGTTCGTCGCCGCGCGCCGGCAGGCGGACGGATCGCATGCGGTGGTCGTCACCGGGCTCGACGGTCTGGACCGTCAGGTCATTCCCTTGCCCGCGCGCGGGCATGACGTCGCCCAATGTCCGGTGAGCGGGCGCTGTCTTGCCTTCGCCCGCCGTCCGGGCACCTTCGCGGTCCTGTTCGATCCGGCCGGCCGCCGGCCGCCTGAGACCATCCAGGCGGTCGCGGGGCGGCATTTCTACGGTCACGGCGCCTTCTCGCCCGACGGGCGGCTCGCCTATGCGACGGAAAACGATTACGCCGCGGCGCGCGGCGTGATCGGCGTCTATGATGTCTCCGGGGAAACGGTCCGGCGCATCGGCGAGTTCGACAGCGGCGGCACGGGACCGCACGATCTCCTGCCGATGCCGGACGGGCGTCGGCTGGTGGTGGCCAATGGCGGGATCGAGACCCATCCCGAGCGCGGCCGGGAGAAACTCAACATCGCGACGATGCGCCCCAATGTGAGCCTGATCGACCGGGAGAGCGGCGAGATCGTCGCCCGCGTCGAGGCCCCGGCGGTGCTGCACAAGCTGTCGCTGCGCCACATGGCGGTGACGGACGCGGGGCGCGTGTGGATCGGCGGGCAGCACCAGGGCGGCGCGGAGGAGACGCCGCCGCTCATGGCCTCCTTCGATGCGACCCGCGAGCGGCTGACATTTCACGACGTGCCGGCGGATTTGTCGGGCCGGCTCGCCAATTACGTCGGATCGGTTTCGGCGAGCCATGACGGCACGGTGATCGCCGCTTCCTGTCCGCGCGCCGGCCGGGTGCTGTATTTTGCCGGGGGCGACGGGCGATTCCTGGGCAGCCAGCAGCGTGCCGACGCCTGTGGCGTCGCGCCGCTCGACCGAACCGGCTTTCTGCTTTCCGACGGATCCGGCGCGCTGCTGGAGAGCACGGGGCCGCAGACGCGGCCGCTGCTCGTCGCGGCCCGGCCGGGGGTCGCCTGGGACAACCATCTGGTCGCCGTGCGCCCCGTGACGGACGGCTGACGGCGCCGGGCAGCGGGGCGGGGCGAGGTCTTCCGGCCCTGGCGCGTCCTAGCCGATGTCGGCGAAGTCGATCTCGGCCATCAGGTCGCCGGCGAGATCCTCCAGCGTCTCGGCCAGCGCGCGCGTGTCGAGGTCGACCGGCAGCACGACGTCCAGTTCGGCGCGGAACATGCGTTCGCCGCTCATGGAGCCGGCGAAGACCTCCGTCTCCAGATGGGTGATGCTGACCTGGCGCTCGGCCAGGGCCGCCGACAGGGCATGCACGATGCCGGCGTGATCCTGACAGACGATGGAGATGCGCGCGTGCTGGCCGTGCGATTCCCGCGCCGTGTCGCTGCGCCGCAAGGTGGTATGGATGCCGTCCGCCTCCAGCGCCCGCAGGCCGGCTTCCAGCGCGTCCGCCCTGTCGCTCGGCGCCTCGATGCGCACGATGCCGGCGAACTCGCCGGCGAGCCGCGCCATCGAGCTTTCGATCCAGTTGCCGTCATGGGCGGCGATGACATCCGCCAGCCGCTGGACGAGCCCCGGCCGGTCGTCGGCGATCACGGTGGCGACAAGAGAGGTGGTGGACATGATGCGCTTCCCCCGTGTGTGCTTTTGGCGCGTGTGATTTTGCAGGGAAGACTAGATCATGCGGTCCGGCGCGTCACGCCGGCGTGCGGCCTCCGGGCGCGCGGGTACGGCGACCGCGCAGGACCCGCGCGGCGATGCGCCCGAGCCTGCCCCAGACCCTGAGCGGCAGCCGCGCGACGGCTGGCACCGGATCGTGGCAGAAGGCGACCTTGCGGACATACTCCGGCACATCCCACTCGAACCACGTGCCGGCGGGAAACCACGCCGCGTCGCCCGCGACCAGATGCCGCGTCCGGCCGTCGGGACCGGTGACATTCACCGCGCCGTCCAGAATGTGGACCGCCTCGTCGCCGCCGAAATACCAGTGGAAACGTCCGCGCGTGCAGTCCCACACCGACAGCGTGGCGCGGCCGTCTGCGGCGTGTGCGATCTGCGCCGCGCGCGCCTGCGGCGCGCCCTCCAGGATCCAATCGGGATCGATCGGGGCCGGTGCCAGGGGCAGCGTGGTCGGGACCGCATGGGCAAGACCCGGCAGGGCGACGGCGGAAGGAGCCGCCGCGGTCCGCATGATCGGGGTGGTGTCCTGAAGTGCCATCGACCGTCTGTCCCTCCACGGTTGCAGGATGCTGCCGCACAATGGCACGGCAAGCGTGAACAGGCGGTTGCCGTGCGCGGGCGTGGGCCGGACTGACCGGTGTCGCAATTCGACCTTGATGCGCCGGCTGCCCTCCACTAGCGTGCGGCTTCGGGATTCATCCTGAAGAGACGGCGTCCCTTGAGGGACTGAAAGCGAATCCGGTGGCGACCGACCCAACCCGGGGGTCCAGTCCGGAGCTGTCGGAACGGCTCGATCGCGCGCGGCGTCCCCGGTGGGGCGCCATGGGTGCTCGTGCGTTCGACCGGTTTCTCTCCCTCGACATGGCGTTGCCTTGTTCACGCGGTCGCGCGTCCCGTTCCTGCGGGCGCCTGCGGCACGGCTTTGGTCGGGGAGACGGATATGATGCGGCACAAGACGGCACGCCATGCGCTGTCGGCACTCCTGGCGGCGACGGCGATGACGCCGGCGACCGCGCAGGCTCACCTCGGGCATGTGGGGGAACTCGCCGGACACTCGCATTGGGTCGGGGTCGCCGCGGTCGCGGCCGCCGCCGCCCTGGCCGCGGGGCTCGCCATCGCCGGACGGCGCAAGGGCGAAAAGAGCGCCGATGCGGAGGCCGACGCGGCGGACAAGGCCGGCGATCCGGCCGAAGAAGGGGCGGCGTGATGGCGGATCTTGTCGGAGAAACGCCGGCGGGCGAAAAGCTCGGCCTGATGATCTGCGGCCACGGCAGCCGCAATCGCGGTGCGGTGCAGGAATTCGCGCAGCTCGCCGAAGGCCTGCGCAGCCGCTTTCCCGGCTGGCCGGTCGAATACGGCTACCTGGAGTTTGCCAATCCGGTGATCAAGGACGGCCTCGACAAATTGCGCGAGGCCGGATGCACCCGCATCCTCGCCGTTCCGGGCATGCTCTTTGCCGCCGGTCACGCCAAGAACGATATTCCGTCGGTGCTCAACACCTATCAGGCGCAGAACCCGGGCGTGACCATCGACTACGGTCGCGAGCTCGCCGTCGATCCGCGCATGATCCGCGCGGCCGGGGCGCGCATCCAGGAGGCGCTGGACGCCGCCGAAAGCGACGTGCCGCTGCATGAAACGCTGCTGATGGTCGTCGGACGCGGCGCCTCGGACCCGGACGCCAATTCCAACGTCGCCAAGATCACCCGCATGCTGTGGGAGGGCTTCGGCTTCGGTTGGGCGGAGACCTGCTATTCTGGCGTGACCTTTCCGCTGGTGGAGCCCGGGCTCGAGCATGCCGCACGGCTCGGCTACAAGCGCATCGTCGTCTTCCCGTACTTTCTGTTTTCCGGGGTCCTGGTCTCGCGGATCTACAACCGCACCGACGAGGTGGCAGAGCGCCATCCCGACATCGAGTTCCTCAAGGCCGGCTATCTGAACGACCACCCGCAGGTGATCGACACGATGGCCGACCGTGTGCAGGAGATCCTGCAGGGCGCCAACCTGATGAACTGCCAGATGTGCAAGTACCGCGAACAGGTGCTCGGATTCGAGGCGGACGTCGGGCGGCCGCAGGAAAGCCATCACCACCATGTCGAGGGGCTGGGCCCGGAGGCCGAATGCCAGCTTTGCGATGTGACCTGCACCGGCGCCTGCGAGAAGGAGCCGCGCGGGCATCATCACCACCACCATCACGGGCATGGCCACGATCATGATCACGACCACGGGCACGCGCATGGCCACGACCATGCCCACGATCACGACCATCACCATCCGCCCTATCCCCATGCGGATCACCCGCTCGGGCCGAAATCCATGAGGCGGGAGGGGTGATCGCGGACGGGCCGCCGCGCTACGATTACGAACGCGACCCGGCGGCGATCTATCGCCAGTCCTTCGCCATCGTACGCGGCGAGGCCGATCTGGACGCCGTGCCGGCCGCCTTGCATCCGGCGGCGATCCGCCTCATCCATGCCTGCGGCATGCCGGAGGTGATCGCCGACCTCGCCTGGACCGGCGACATCGCCGAGCGTACGGGCGCGGCCCTGCGCGCCGGCGCCCCGGTCCTCACGGATGTGCGCATGGTGGCGGAAGGCATCATCGCCGACCGTCTGCCGGCGCGAAACCGGGTGATCTGCACACTGGGCGATCCGCGCGTCCCTGGCCTTGCCCGGGAACTTGGCACCACGCGTTCGGCGGCGGCGGTCGATCTGTGGCGCGACGATCTCGACGGGGCCGTCGTCGTCGTCGGCAATGCGCCGACGGCGCTGTTTCATCTGCTGGAGCGCATTGGCGCGGGGTTTCCCCGCCCCGCCGCGATCCTCGGCTTTCCCGTCGGTTTCGTCGGCGCGGCGGAATCCAAGGACGCGCTTCTCGCCAATCCCTTCGCCATTCCCTGTCTTGTCCTGCGCGGCCGGCGCGGCGGCTCCGCAATGGCCGCGGCCGCGCTCAACGCGCTGGCCGGCGGCGTGCCGGAGGAGGCGCGCCCGTGAGCGGGCAGACCCTGGCCCCCTGGCTCACCGTGGTCGGCCTTGGCGATGACGGGGCCGAGGGACTGCCGCCGCTGGCGCGCCGGGCGCTTGACGAGGCGGGCCGCGTCTTCGGTGGCGCGCGCCACCGTGACCTGCTCGCCCCCGCCGGGATCGCGGTCACGCCCTGGCCCTCGCCTTTTCGCGCGGGGCTCGAGGCGCTGTTGGCCGCGCGCGGCACGCCGACGGTCGTGGTCGCCAGCGGCGATCCCATGTGGTTCGGCATCGGCGCGACGCTCGCTCGACATATCGCGGCGGACGAAATGCTGGTGCTTCCCGCGCCCTCGTCCCTGTCGCTCGCGGCCGCCCGGCTCGGCTGGCCCCTGCAGGAGGTGGAGATCCTGTCGCTGCATGGGCGTCCGCTCGATGCCATGCGCGCGTGCCTCTTTCCCGGCGCCCGGCTCCTGTGTCTGACCTCGGACGGCGCGGCGATCTCCGACATCGCCGACCTGCTCGCCGATGAGGGCTATGGCGCGAGCCGGCTGACGGTGCTGGAACATCTCGGCGGCCCTCGCGAACGGCGCGTCAGCGGCACCGCCGAAGGCTGGTGCGAAACGGTCAATGATCTCAATGTGCTCGCCATCGAGGCGGTGCCGGTCCGCGACACCCCCTTGCGCGCCCGCGTGCCGGGGCTGCCGGACGACGCCTTCCGCCACGACGGCAAGATCACCAAGCGCGAGGTGCGGGCCGTGACGCTCGCCCGGCTCGCGCCCGTGCCCGGCGCGCTCCTGTGGGACATCGGCGCGGGCTCCGGTGCGGTCTCCATCGAATGGCTGCGCGCCGCGCGCGGGACGCGGGCCATCGCACTGGAGCCGAACGACGCGCGCCGGACGACCGCGCGCGCCAATGCCGCGGCACTCGGCACGCCCCACCTCGATCTGCGCGACGCCACCGCGCCGGATGCGCTTGATGGACTGGAGGACCCCGATGCGGTGTTTCTCGGCGGCGGCCTGACGGCGCCGGGCATCGTCGACGCGGTGATGGCCGCGCTTCGGCCCGGCGGCCGGCTGGTCGCCAACGCGGTGACGCTGGAAAGCGAGGCGGTGCTGCTTGCCGCGCACGCCCGCCACGGCGGCGAGCTTTGCCGGCTGTCCATCGCCCGCGCGAGCCCGGTCGGCGGCCTCACCGGCTGGCGCCCCCTGATGCCCGTCACCCAATGGAGCCTCGTCAAGCCATGAGTGCCGATCCGGCGCACCTCCCCACCGGCCCGTCGACCGGAAAGCCCTCCGGAACCCTTTATGGCGTCGGGCTCGGCCCCGGCGATCCGGAGTTGATGACGCTGAAGGCGCATCGCCTGATCTCGAACGCGCGCGTGATCGCCTATCCCGCGCCGGACGACGGGGCGAGTTTCGCCCGCTCGATCGCCGCCGACGCGATCCCCGCGCAGGCCCGCGAAATCCCGATCGTCGTGCCGATGCGCGTGGCGCGCTTTCCCGCAAAGGCCGTCTACGACCGCGCAAGCGCGGAGATCGCCGCGGAGCTGGAGGCGGGCGAGGATGTCGTCGTGCTGTGCGAGGGCGATCCGTTCTTCTACGGCTCCTTCATGTATCTCTTCGAGCGGCTGGGCGGACGGTTTCGAGCCGAGATCGTCCCCGGCGTCACCTCGCTGACGGCCTGCGCGGCGCGGCTCGCCCGGCCTTTGACGGCGCGCAACGACGTGCTCACGGTGCTGCCGGGGCCGCTGCCCGACGCCGACCTGCGCGCCCGCATCGGGGCGGCGCAGGCGGTGGCGATCATGAAGGTCGGCCGCCATCTCGAAAGGCTCAGGCGGCTGATCGCCGACATGGGGCTTCTGGCCCATGCCGGCTACGTGGAGCGCGCGACGCTCGACAGCGAGCGCGTCGCGCCGCTTGCCGAGGTGAGCGCCGACGCCGCGCCATATTTTTCCATGATCCTCATCTACAAGGGAGACGAAGCGTGGATGCTTCCCCCGCAGTCCTCGTCCTGACACCGGCCGCCGAGGAAACGGCCCGACGCATCGCCAAGGCGATGCCCGGCGCCACGCTGCACGGCCTTGCCCATCGCGTGCCCGGGCTCGACGTCGCCTTCGCCGAGACGCTCAGCCACATCCGCGCGCTCTATCAGGCGGGCACGCCGATTGTCGGCGTTTGCGCGTCGGGCATTCTCATTCGCGCGCTCGCCGCCGTGATCGAGGACAAGCGTCAGGAACCGCCGGTGCTCGCCGTCTCGGAGGACGGCGCCAGTGTCGTGCCGCTGCTCGGCGGCCATCGCGGCGCGAATTCCCTGGCCCGTCAGATCGCCGAGGTGCTGGAGGGGCACGCGGCGGTCACCACCGCCGGCGACACGGCGCTTGGCGTCGCGCTCGACGCGCCGCCAGCCGGCTGGTGGCTTGCCAATCTGGAGGATGCCAAGGGCGTCATGGCGCGGCTGCTCGCCGGCGAGCCGGTGCGTCTGGAGGGCGACGCGCCCTGGCTGTCGCGGGCGCGCCTGCCCGTGGCCGACGAGGCCGATCTGACGATCGCCGTGACCGAGACCCGCCGCGCGGGCGGTTCCGGCACGCTGGTCTATCACCCCAGGCGCCTGGCCCTCGGGGTCGGCTGCGCGCGCGGCTGTCCGGCCGAGGAATTGATCACACTGGTGCGCGACACGCTGGCCGACGCAAATGTCGCGGAAGGCGCCGTCGCGCTCGTCGCCACCCTCGATCTGAAGGCCGACGAGCCGGCGGTCCATGCGCTGGCCGAAACGCTCGGCGTGCCGGTGCGCGTCTTCCCGGCCGCGCGGCTGGAGGAAGAACGCCCGCGTCTGGCCAATCCCTCCGAGGTGGTCTTCGCCGAGGTCGGCTGTCACGGGGTCAGCGAGGGGGCAGCTCTTGCCGCCGCGGGACCGGACGGCGCGCTTCTGGTGGAAAAGCGAAAGTCCGCCAATGCCACGGTGGCGGTGGCCCGCGCTGCCGATCCGCTTTCGCCGACGGGGATCGGCCGCGCGCGCGGGCGCCTGTCGGTGATCGGCATCGGTCCCGGGCGCGACGACTGGCGCACGCCGCAGGCCTCGCGGCTGCTGGCGGAGGCCGACGAGGTGGTCGGCTATTCGCTCTACCTTGATCTCGTCGCGCCGCTCATTCAGGGCAAGTCACGTCATTCCTTTCCGCTCGGCGCGGAGGAAGAACGCGTGCGCTTCGCGCTGGAACGCGCGGGCGAGGGGCGCTCGGTGGCGCTCGTGTCCTCCGGCGATGCCGGCATCTACGCCATGGGCGCGCTCGTCTACGAACTGCTCGACCGGGCCGTGGGCGAGGGCGGCGTGTCGGATGCCGCGCGCCGCATCGAGGTGGTGAACGCGCCGGGCATCTCCGCGCTTCAGGCGGTCTCGGCGCTGATCGGCGCGCCCTTGGGGCACGATTTCTGCACCATCTCGCTGTCGGATCTTCTCACCCCCTGGGAGGCCATCGAGCAGCGCCTTGAGGCGGCGGCGCGGGGCGATTTCGTCATCGCCTTCTACAATCCGGTCTCGAAACGCCGGCGCACGCAACTGGCGGCGGCCCGCGAGATCCTGCTCGCCCACCGCCCGGCCGACACGCCCGTGGTGCTCGGCGTCAATCTCGGCCGGCCCGGCGAGAGCGTGCGGGTGACGACGCTCGAGGCGCTGACCGTGGACGAGGTCGACATGCTGACCACCGTGCTGGTCGGCTCCAGCGCCTCGCGGGCGGTCATGACAGGAGCGGGCACGCCCTTCGTCTACACCCCGCGCGGCTACGCCAAGAGGATCGAGGAAAAGCTATGACCGTCCATTTCATCGGCGCCGGACCGGGCGATCCGGACCTGATCACCGTGCGCGGGCTGAAGCTGATCCAGAGCTGCCCCGTGTGTCTCTATGCCGGGTCGCTGGTGCCCGAGGCGGTGGTCGCGGCGGCGCCCGAGGGCGCGCGCGTCGTCGACACGGCACCGCTGACGCTGGACGAGATCATGGCGGAGATCGTCGCGGCGCAGGAGAAGGGGCAGGACGTCGCCCGCGTGCATTCCGGCGATCCGTCCCTTTATGGCGCCATCGCCGAACAGATCCGGCGGCTGAAGGCGCTCGACATCCCCTTCGACGTGACGCCGGGCGTGCCGGCCTTCGCGGCCGCGGCCGCCGCTCTGGGGCGCGAACTCACCGTGCCGGAAATTGCCCAGACGGTGATCCTGACCCGCACGGCGATGAAGTCCTCCGCCATGCCGGAGGGCGAGGATCTGGAAACGCTCGGGCGCACCGGCGCGACGCTCGCCATTCACCTGTCGATCCGCAACCTGCGCGAGATCGAGCGCCAGCTCACCCCGCTCTACGGCGCCGATTGCCCGGTCGTCGTGGCCTATCGGGTGGGCTGGCCGGATCAGACGTTCCTTCACGGGACGCTCGCCGACATTCGCGAAAAGGTGCGCGAGGCAAAGCTCACCCGCACCGCGCTGATCTTCGTCGGCCGCGCGCTCGATCCGGATCAGGACTTCCGCGACAGCGCGCTCTACGACGCCGATCATGTCCATGTGCTGCGGCCGAAGCGCAAGGCGCCGGCCTGACGTCCACAGCCCCGGATTTGCATCGCGCACAGACGCTACTTAGGGTCTCCTCGTCATAAACCGACAAGGAGGTCTGTCATGTCGCCGGAAAATCCGCTGCTTGTGCGCGCCATCTCTCTGGGGGGAGACAAGGGCCGGATCACCGAGTTCTACGGGGAGTGGGCAAAGGATTACGACGCCGACATGATCGAGACCATCGGCTATGTCGGGCATGTCGTCACCGCCGAGGCCCTGGCCCCTCTGGTCTCGGACAAGGCGGAAATCCTGGACGCCGGCTGCGGCACCGGTCTCGTCGCGCTGGAGCTGAAGAAGCGCAACGCCACCCTGCAGATCGACGGTCTCGACCTGACGCAGGGCATGCTCGACGAGGCGGCCGAAACCGGCGCCTATCGCCGGCTGATGACGGGCGACCTCATGGGAAGGCTCGACATCCCCGACGACAGCTACGACGGGATCGTCAGCGCCGGCGTTTTCACCAATGGGCACGTCGGACCCGGCGGCCTCGACGAGGTGATCCGCATCGCCAGACCCGGTGCGCCCATCGTGCTCACGGTGCGCGATACGGCCTGGGAGGCGGACGGTTTCGACAGCTACATCTCGAAGCTGGACGCCGACGGGCGAATCCGCATCCGCGCGATCACGCACAGCCCCTATCACGGCAACGAGGGGATCTTTTGCCGGCTTTGCGTTCTGGAAGCTGCGTGAAACTTGCGGGCATTTGAAATCTCCGGTGGAACCCCCTAGGCTTGCGGCACACCAAGCCAGAAGGAGACACGCATGGAGACGGACAATCCGCTCTTGAAACGCGCCTATGCCCTTGGTGGCGATCGGAAGGAGATCCGCTCGCTCTACGCGGACTGGGCAGAAAGCTACGACACCGACACGCTTGACGGCATGGGCTATGTCGCGCCCGCTCTCGCGGCGAAGATGCTGGCGGAGCGTCTGGACGCCGCCGGGACCGTTCTCGACGCGGGCTGCGGCACCGGGCTCGTCGGTCTGGAACTGAGCCGGCAAGGCGACGTCGATGTGGACATCGACGGGGTGGATCTGAGCGCCGGCATGCTGGAGCAGGCCGAGGAAAAGCGCGTTTACCGCAAGCTCGCCGAGGCCGATCTCACCAAGCCGCTCGACATCGCCGACGACACCTATGACGGGGTGGTCAGCGTCGGCGTGTTCACCAGCGGCCATGTCGGCCCGCAGGCGATCGACGAACTGGCCCGCGTGGCGCGCCCCGGCGCCCCCGTGGTCGTCACCGTGCACGAGAAGGTCTGGGACAAGGACGGCTATGCCGACCATCTGGCGGCGATGGAGAAGGCCGGCCGGGTGAAGGTCCTGTCGACCGACGAGGCGCCCTACCACGAAAAGGCCGGCTACCGCTGCCGGCTGTGCGTGCTTCAGGCCGCCTGAGACCGATCTTTCTGGCCGGGCGGTTCACGCCCGGTCGATCACATGCCTGCCCCGATCCGGGCGATCTACGCCCGGTCGATCACATGCATGAATGAGCCCATGACGCGGCCGACCCGCAGGCCCATGTCGCCGAGGCGTTTGCCGCCCGCGTCCCGGACCTCGAACAGGCGTTGGCCGGCGCCTTCGAAGCGGGTCGTCGCGTAGTGGAACTCGTGGCCCGTGAGCGCCCCCCGCCAGGGCGCGCCGGCAAACGCGTGGAGCCGGCGGTAGCCGAGATGGCGCCGGCGCTCTGCGAAACTCGTCTCCAGCGGCAGCAGGCCCAGCATCGCATGCGCGGTGCCGTCGGCGTCGGTCAGGGCGTCGCCCAGCACCATGTAGCCGCCGCATTCGCCGTAGATCAGCGCGCCGCGTGCGGCCGCCGCGCGGACCCCTGAGACGAAGGCCGCCGCGCCGGCGATGCGTCCCGCATGGAGTTCGGGATAGCCGCCCGGCAGATAGATGGCGTCGCAGTCCGGGGCGGGCGCCTCGTCGGCGAGCGGCGAGAAGGGGAGGAGTTCCGCCCCTTGCGTCCGCCAGCCGTCGAGCAGATGCGGATAGGCGAAGGCAAAGGCCACGTCGTGGGCCACCGCGATGCGCTGTCCCGGGGGCGGGAGCGGGGCGGCCTCATCGGACCCCCGTGCGGGCCCGGCGCGCAAGGGACGGGCGAGCGCGCGCAGGCGGTCGAGGTCGCAGTGTGCGGCAAGTTTTTTCGCGGCGCCGTCGAGAAAGGCATCGAGATCGCCGTGCTCGCCGGCCTGAACCAGACCCAGATGCCGGTCGGGCCGGGCGAGGCCCGCGTCGCGCGGCAGGGCGCCGACGACGGGCATGTCGATCTCCGAAAGCGCGTCCGTGAGCATGGCGCGGTGGCGCGCGCTGCCCACCCGGTTGAGCAGCACGCCGGCGACGGTGACGTCGGCGCGGTGATCGCGAAAGCCGCGCACGAGGGCGGCGACCGACTGGGACTGCCGGGCCGCGTCGACCACCAGCACGACCGGAAGGCCGAGGGCGGCCGCGAGATCGGCCGTCGATCCCGCGCCGGTGGCCGCCCCGTCGAAGAGGCCCATCACCCCTTCCACCACCAGGAGATCCGCGCCGCGCGCCTGCTCGGCGGCGAGCCGATGCAGCAGGGGCCCGCGCATGGCGAAGGGATCGAGATTGACGCAGGAGCGTCCGCTCGCGGCCGTATGAAAGCCGGGATCGATATAGTCGGGCCCGGCCTTGGCGCTTGCGACCGCGAGCCCCCGAAGGCGCAGCGCGCGCAGCAGCGCGAGCGTCACCGTCGTCTTGCCGCTGCCGGAGGCCGGCGCGGCGATCACCAGACCGGGGGGCAAGCGGTCGCTCATCCGGTCTCGGAGGTTGCGCGCAGGTCCAGCGGATCGGGGTCGAGCACGCGGCCCGCCGCCGCCGCGCCGAGCCAGTCGAGCCCGGCGCGCAGCCGCACGACCTCGCCGACGCAGACGATGGCCGGCGGTTCGAGCGTCGCCGCCTTCGCGTCTTCCGCGGCCCGGCCGAGCGTCGTTTCCAGCACCTGTTGATGCGGCAGCGAGCCGTTGCACACGATGGCGACCGGCTCTTCCGGACGGCGTCCGCCCTCGATCAGCTTGCCGGTGATCAGCGCCAGATGTTTCATCGCCATATACATGACGATGACGGGCGAGCCCTTCGCCACCGCCGTCCAGTCGATGGCCGACGGCGTCAGCCCCGTCTGGTCGTGGCCGGTCAGGAAGGTGACCGCCTGATTGGTGTCGCGGTGGGTGGCGGGAATGCCGGCATAGGCGAGCCCGCCGATCCCGGCCGTGACGCCGGGGATGACGCGGAAGGACACGCCGGCGGCGACCAGCGTCAGCGCCTCCTCGCCGCCGCGCCCGAAGACGAAGGGATCGCCGCCCTTGAGCCGCAGCACGCGGTGTCCGGCGCGGGCATGTTCGATCAGCTTGAGCGAGATGTCGCGCTGCTTCGGGCTGGGTTTGCCACCGCGCTTGCCGGCGTAGTCGATCCGCGCGCCCGGCTTGGCAAGCTCGAGAATGCGCTCGTCGACCAGCGCGTCATAGACGATCACATCGGCCTGGCGCAGGCCGTTCAGGACGTGCAGCGTCAAAAGCCCCGGGTCGCCGGGGCCGGCGCCGGCAAGCCACACCGTGCCGGGGGAAAACTCCGGCAGCGCGATGGTCGGCGGCGCGAGCGCCTCGAGCGTCAGGGGCGGTACATCGGTCATCGTGAGAATGTTGTACGACGCAGGCCCGCCCGCGCCAAGGTCGAGATGCGTCTGGTCTCGATGGAAATGCGACGTCGTCGACGGGCGAGGGCGGATGACGCGGACCCGGCGCCGCCCTATGATCCGCGCCATGACGGGCGAGGATCACACAAAGCTGCGCCGTGGCTGGACCACGGGCACCTGCGCGGCGGCGGCGGCCAAGGCGGCCTATCAGGCGCTGGTGACCGGCGCGTTTCCCGATCCGGTTGAGGTGACGCTGCCGAAGGGCGAGCGGCCCGCCTTCGCGCTCGCGCGCGAGGCGCTTGACGGCGACACGGCGCTGGCCGGCATCGTCAAGGACGCGGGCGACGATCCCGACGTGACCCACGGCGCGCTGGTTCTCGCCCGGGTGCGCCATCTGGGCGCGGGGGAGGGCCTGCGCTTCAGGGCCGGCGCGGGCGTCGGCACGGTGACGCGCGAGGGGCTGCCGATCCCGCCCGGCGAACCGGCGATCAATCCCGTTCCGCGGAAGATGATCGGCGAGGCCATCGCGGAGGTCGCGACACGTTTCGGCACCAGCGGCGACGTGGAGGTGGAAATCTCCATCCCCGGCGGTGAGGCGCTTGCCGAAAAGACCATGAACCCGCGCCTCGGCATTGTCGGCGGGCTGTCGATCCTCGGCACGACCGGCATCGTGCGCCCCTTTTCCTGCGCGGCCTGGATCGCCTCCATCCATCGCGGCATCGATGTGGCGCGCGCGGCCCAACTGACGCATGTGATCGGCGCGACCGGCGCGACATCGGAGGCGGCGGCGCGGGCGCGCCATCCGCATCTGCCCGATATGGCGCTTCTCGACATGGGCGACTTCGCCGGCGGGATGCTGAAATATCTGCGCGCCCATCCCGTGCCGCGTCTGACGCTCGCCGGAGGCTTCGCCAAGCTGGTGAAACTGGCGCAAGGGGCGCTCGACCTGCATTCGGCCCGCAGCCGCGTCGATTTCGAGGCGCTCGCCGATCTGCTGGCGGCAACAGGCGCAAGTGCCGATCTCGTTGCCGCCGCGCGGGACGCGAACACGGCCAAGGAGGTGCTGGACCGCGCCCATGCGCAAGGCATCGATGTCGCCGGCGAGGTCGCGCGCGGCGCGCATCGCGCGATCCGCAAGACGCTGCGCGACGCGCCGGTCGAGGTGGAGGTTCTGGTGGTCGACCGGGCCGGGGCAATCGTCGCCGAGGCGCCCTTCGATGACGGGCCGGCCCGATGCGCCTCCTGATCCTCGCCGGTACGCGCGAGGCGAGGGCGCTGGCCCGCGATCTTGCGGAGGAGACGTCGCACGCGGTGATCGTGTCGCTCGCGGGCGCGGTGGCGCGCCCGGCACCGCAGGACGGGCGCCTGCGCATCGGCGGCTTCGGCGGCGCGGAGGGGTTGGCCGCCTTTCTGCGTGACGAGGCGATCGAGGCGGTGATCGATGCAACGCATCCTTTCGCCGCGCGCATCTCCGCCAATGCGGTGAAGGCTTGCGCGGCCGCGTGCGTGCCCCTTGTGCGTCTGGAGCGCCCGCCCTGGCGGGCGGAGACCGGCGACCGCTGGATCGAGGTTGCGGATCTTGCCGCAGCGGTCGCGGCCCTTCCCCCCGGCGCGCGGCCGTTTCTCGCCATCGGGCGCCAGGAGATCGGCGCCTTCGCGGGACGAACCGATCTCGTCTGCCTGATGCGGATGATCGATCCGCCGGCGCCCGATCAGCTCCTGCCGCGCGGACGTCTGGTGCTGGCGCGTCCCTCGGGCGACCCCGACGTCGAGCGCCGGCTGCTCGCCGGCCATGGCGCGACGCATGTGGTGGCCAAGAACAGCGGTGGCGCGGCGGGCGCGGCCAAGATTGTGGCCGCCCGTGACCTGGGCTTGCCGGTCATTCTGGTGCGCCGACCGTCTTTGCCGCGCGCCGAGACCGTGGCGGATGTGGCGGGCGCGCTGGCCTGGATCGCGGATCGCGCCGGGCAAGTGAGGTGAGCGCGTCCGTGCTCAGGCGCGGGCGAAGCGCGCCGCCAGCCACAGGCGGCCGATCTTCCACAGGTAGCGCACGACGCCGAGCGTGTAGCGTTTGCCGAGCCGGCGCGGCTCCTGCAGGAAGCGGAACACCCACTCCATCCCCACGACCCGAAACGCGCGCGGGGCGCGCACCACGGCGCCGGCGGTGAAGTCGAACAGCGCGCCGACGCCGAGCGCCAGCGGCACGTCGAGCCGGTCGGACACCGCGTCGATCCACTGTTCCTGCTTCGGGTTGCCCATGGCGACCAGCAGGATGTCGGGTTGCGCGGCATTGATGCCGGCGACGATGTCGTCGGTTTCTTCCGGAGCGAAATAGCCGTCGCGATGGCCGCAGACGGTGATCTGCGGGTGGGCCTCGCCGAAGACGGTCGCGGCACGCGCCACGACCTCCGGCCGGGCGCCGAACAGGTAGAGCCGCGTGCCGGCGGGGGCGGCGGCCAGCAGGGCGGGCACGAAATCCGTGCCGTTCAGATTGTTGGGAAAGCCGGTCCCGGTCAGAAGGCGCGCGCCGATTTCCGCGCCGGTGCCGTCGTTGAGCACCAGAAAGCGCGACAGCGTGTCGGCGACGCGCGGATCGTCCATCGCGAGAAGCAGGCAATGCGCGTTGGCGAAGGCGACCCGGGTCTTGCGACGGGCGGCGACTCGCTCCAGCAACCGCGCCACCGCCTCGCCCAGCGTCATCCGCGCGAGCGTCACGGGACCGATGGTCACGTGCTCGGCCGCGATGTCCGCGTCGACGAAAGACGAGCCTGACGGGGGAGGCGGTGTCGGCATCGCCGGGCCTTTTTGCTGGCCGGTCCGCGAGAACCGGCGTCGGGGTTGAGGAAACGATGCGCGGGATCGCCGGCGATCGTCGGACACGGGGACAAACAGGAGGCTAAGGCGCGCGCGGAAATCGCGCCAAGCGTGAATGCAGCGTTAGCGCATCGTGCAGCTTGCGTCCAACGCTTGCCGCCACTTGCGATTTATTAACCATGTTCGCGCACACATGAGGGAGGCAGGTCGCGCGCGAGAGGCGGCATTCCCGGCCCCGATCCGTTGCGCGGCTGGACAACAGGTGGCGAAGGCGAATGATCGACATTTATCAGATCCCCGGGATCCTGCGGAAGAACCTGATCTGGCTGATCGTGCTGCCGCTCGTCTGCGCCATGCTGGCCCTCGGCTTTCTGGCGACGAAGACGCCGGTCTATCGTGCCAAGGCGCAGCTTCTGATCGAGCCGCAGGGCCTGCAGATCGTGGGCGAGGACATCGTCGACCGGCGCGCCGGGGAATCGCTGCAGCGCCTCGCCGTCGACAGCCAGACCTTCGTGATCCTGTCGCAGGCCGTCCTCGACGAGGTCGTGGAACGGCTCGATCTGGAAAACGATACCGCGATCATCGACCTGAAAGTCGGCCTCATCGACCGGCTGCTCGGCAAGACGGCCCCCGATCTGACGGCGGAGGAAATCCGCACGGCGGCGATCGAAGGCCTGCGCGAGCGGCTTCAGGCGACACGCATCGAGCGCGCCTTCGTGATCGACATCTACGCCACCCACCCCGACCGGTTCCAGGCCGCCGCCATCGCCAACGAGGCGGCGCGGGCCTATCTCGACGAGGCGCGGCGCGTGCGCGCCGATGCGACGTTGCGCGCCAGCGTGGCGCTTCAGCGCCAGGCCGCCGATCTCAAGCAGCGCGTCGAGACGGCCGAGGCGGCGGTGGAAAACTTCCGCGCCGAGAACGGCCTGATCAGCACCCAGCAACGCGGTCTGGTCGTCGACCAGCAGCTTCAGGAGATCAACACGCAACTGACGGAAGCGCGGGTGGAACTGGAACGCGCCAAGAGCAACGCCGATCTGCTGCAACGCCTGACCGTCACCGACATCGAGGCCGGGGCGTTGCCCGTCAACCTGCAGACCTCGACGCTCGACTCGCTGCGCGCGCAGTTCGCGCGGGCCGCCGAGCGCGAGGCGCAGGCCGCCACCACGCTGGGCGCCAACCATCCGCAGCTGCGCGAGCTGCGCTCCCAGCTCGACAACACCCGCAGCCTGATCGCCGACGAACTGGCGCGGGTGCGCCGCTCGGTGGACAGCGACCTGCAGCGCGCGGAAGCCAATGTCATCGCGCTTCAGAGCGAGGCGGAGCGGCTGTCGTCGACGAATGTGGACCAGAACCGGGCGCAGATCCGCCTGCGCCAGCTGGAAAGCGAGGCGGAATCGCTTGCCACCGTCTACAAGTCCTTCCTGGCGCGGGCGAACGAACTGGAAGAGCAGCAGGGGATCGACACCACCAATTCCCGCATCCTGTCGCGTGCCGTGGCCCCTCTCAAGCCGCGCGGTCCCTCGGGGCTGATCGTGCTGGCGGCGGCCGGCGTCTTCGGCTTCGTTCTGGCAGCCGGCGGCGGCATCGCCTGGGAGATGGTGAACGGCAAGCTCGGCTCGGATCGCGAACTGGTCGAGCGCACCGGCGTGCCCTTGCTCGCGCGCGTCACCACCCCCGGGGCCGCGGGCGTGCGCGACGGGCGCCTTGCCCGCCTGTTGCCCGGGGCGGATCCACGCGCGGAGGCAAGCGAACGTCATCTGGCGATCACCCGCATCGCCTATGCGCTGCGTCATGCCTTCGCCGACGAGCGCCCGGCGCAGGTGCTGGTCGTCTCGGCCGGGCCGGAGCCGGCGCTGTCGCCGCTGGTGCGCGCCATCGCCATGGGGCTGTATGACATGGGCGAGGATGTGCTGCTGGCGCGTCCGCGCGACGCGGCGGACGAGCCGGATGTGTCGGATGCGGCCGCGCCTGCGCGCTCGCGCCTGTCGAGCCGTCGTCGCGGCGGTCCGGCGGAGCGGGATGATATGGCCCCCCTTCCCGTGGCGGGCGGCATTTCCGCCGCCGGCTTCCGGGTCGAGCGGCTGGACGGGCGGGTTCCCGCGACGGGCGTCGACGGGCTCGGCGCGGTCGACAGCGAGTTCCTGCTGGTCGATGGCGGGTCGGCGTTGTCCAATCCCTTCCTGCCGATGCTGCTGGGCGAATGCGACGCCATCGTTCTCGTCACCTGCCTCGGCGCCACCCGCCGGCAGGATCTCGACCGCAGCCTGACGCTGCTCCAGCCCTGGCGCGACCGGATGATCGGAAATGTCGCGCTTGCGGCGTGATCCCCCCCGGGCGGCGCCCGCGCACGCCGGCCCCGTGCCCGCGCGGGCCGGGCCGCTGCGTGCCGCGCCGGCGGGCTTCACACCCTTCGCGGCGCGCCCGGCCGTCTACGATCTGTGGCTGCGCGCGGTCTTCGCGATCGTCCTCGGCGCCATGGTGTTCAATTTCGGGTTGGCCTTCGTCAACACGCGGGTCATGGGGATTTCCGAATCGCACGTGATGCTGGTGGAGATCGTGCTGCTCGGCACCGGGCTCGTGCTCGCGGTCGACCGGCGCGTCGACCTCTATGTCGTGCTGGCGCTCTTCTTCGCCTATATGGCGCTGATCATGGCGCTGCGCCCGGAACTCGACCTGAAGGCGCTGCGCGACGGTCTGATCCCGATCTGCTTCTACTTCCTGGGTCGCGGGGTGCGCGACATCCGCTCCGTCGACCGGCTGGTGCTGCTGTGTGCCGGGATCGTGATCGCCATCGGCGCCTTCGAGTACTTCCTGCTCGACACCTTCGTGTCCTTCGTCAACATCAACGACTATTACGTGGCGCGCGGCACGATTTCGGCCGGCGACAATTTCCACGAGGATTCGTCGCTGTTCATCAGCGGCATCCGGCCGGAGGGGCGCAATTTCTTCCCCTTTCTGGGCGAGCACCGCGTGTCCTCGGTGTTTCTCGAGCCGGTCTCCACGGGCAACTTCGGCGCGTTTCTTGCCATGTGGGCGCTGTTTCGCAAGGACATGGCGGGCCGCTGGGCGCTCTTCGCCGCCGCCGGCATCGTGATCGTGATGGCGGACGCGCGCTTCGGCATGTTCGTGACGCTCGCGGTGGCCTCCGTCGTGCTGGTCTATCGCGTCGTGCCCCGGGTGATCTGGTGGTGCGTGCCGGTCATGATCGCGCTGGCGCTGGTGCTCTACGGCATGTGGACCAGCCAGCTTTCCTGGCAGGACAATCTCGGCGGGCGCTGGTTCCACGCCGCGCGGCTGTTCCTGAAGCTGGACCTGCCGGCCGTGTTCGGCGTGTCCTCCTACGGCGGCTTTCTGGCCGACAACGGCTATGCGGCGACGCTGCACCAGTTCGGCCTCATCGGCGTGCTGGGGCTCTGGACGGCCTTCATCTTCGTGCCGGTGCGCTCCTGGGATGCCTGGCGCTTCCGCGCCCTGGTCGTGACCTACATCTGCCTTTTGATGATCGTCTCGAACTCGCTCTACTCGATCAAGACGGCCGCGCTCCTGTGGCTGTGCGTCGGAGCGACGGATGTATGGCCGGGATTTCCCGCCAAGGGGAAGAAAGCGGCGCGCCTGTCTCCCGGCTGGCAGCCGTCCGACTGGCACCCGTCGGCACGCCAGGCGACGCACCCGCCGCGCGCGCGGCGTCAGACGCCGAGCGCCTCGCGGTACAGCGCCTCGTAGCGCGCGGCGGTCGCGGGCCAGGAATAGCCTTCAGCCACCGCCATCGCCTCGGCACGCAAGCGCGCGACATCGCCATGCGACAGGCGGGCGAAGGTCTCCGAGATCGCCCGCGCCGCCGTTTCGGCTTGCGCGAAATCCGTGATCGCGATGCCGTCATGCGCGTCCGCGAAGGCGCGGAAGGCGGCGTTGCCTTCCACCACCGGCGCGAGGCCGGCGCTCATCGCCTCGATCAGGGCGATGCCGAAGCCCTCGTAGACCGAGGCGCTGACGAAGAGGCTCGCGCGGCCGACAATCTCGCGCATCTCGGCGTCGGAAGGACCGACATGCAGCCGCGCATGCGTCGTCAGACCGCGTTCGGCGATCATCGCGGCGACGTCTTCCGCGCTCCAGTCGAAGGGCGTGCCGATGATGTCGAGGTGCCAGGCGGGATCGTTGCGCACCAGAACGGCGAGTGCGTCGAGCAGCCGGTCGACGCGCTTGTTCTGCGCCAGCCGCCCGACGGTGACGAGACCCTTGACCGGGTCTTTCGCGCCTGCGTCCGCCAGCTTGCCGATGTCGACGCCGTTTTCGATCAGCCGCGCGCGTGTTGGCGCAATGGTGCGGAAGCGTTCGAAGTCGGACCGGCTGCAGCAGGCGAGCGCCCGATAGCCGGCGGCCGAGGCGCGCGTCAGCGTGGCGAACCAGGTCTGCTTGATCCGCCGATAGGCGGGGCTGTGGAAGAAGCCGCCGTGCGTGGTGGCGATGAGCGGCTTGCGATGCAGCCAGCGGGTGGCGGCGAGCGCGTCGAAGAAGAAGTCGACGGCATGCACATGCACCAGATCCGCGTCACGGATCGCCGAGAGAACGCCGGGCGTGACGGGATAGCGGGGCGAGCCGACATAGGGCAGGCGCACCACCTCGATGCCGTCGATGATCTCGCGTTTCGGCAGTTTCGCCCCGTCGCCGCGAAACACGCGGTCGCAGGTCACGACGCGGATGCGCTTGAAGCGGCCGCGCTGCTGGGCGGCCAGGCTGGCGACGAAATCCTCCAGCCCGCCGACGCTCGGCTTGTACTGACGCACAACATGGACGAGCGCCCGGTCGCGCAGCGGCGGCGCATCCGCGGGGTCTTGCGGCGTCACGGTCGTGCGGGACGGATCGATGCGGACCACCTGTGTCATGCGCCCGCTCCCGCGCCGACCGCAACCGGGTTTCCCCCCCGCGTGGCCAGCGCCCGGAACACGCCGTCGATCCCGCAGGCGGCATAGGCCGCCCCGTCCTCGGTGTATTCCGCGTTCTGGCGCGGCAGGAGGAAGGGGGTCGAGAGGTGATTGGGAAACAGGCACCCCTCGGTGGTGGTGACGCCGGTGCGAAACCCGAGGCCGCGCACGATCTCCGCCTCCCGCGTGCCGGAGATCGACGGCGCGCCGTAAGGGTAGGCGAAATGCGGGACTTCGCGACCGAGTTTTTCCTCCAGCCAGGCCTTGTTGTCGGCGATGTCGCGGCGCACCTCGTCGGGCGCAAGCCGCGCCAGCGCGCGATGCGTGGTGGTGTGGGCGCCGATCTCGATCAGGGGATGGCGGTCGAGTTCGATCATGCCGGCCTCGCCGATCAGGTGGCGGTCCACCAGATCGGGCAGCGAAATGCCATGCGCGGAGAATGTGTCGCGCAACTGCTCCTCGCGCCGGAAGTCTTCCCACACCCAGGCGGTGGCGCGCCGCAGTCCGGCGATCTTGCTGTCGAAATCCGGGCACAGGAACCGCAGGCCCATGGGCGCGATATCCACCGTGTCGTAATCCAGGAAAAGCTGTCTCAAGCCGAGCCACCAGGCATTCAGCGTCCGCGTGACCGCGCCCGTGGGAACGTAGATCGTCGCCGGCGCCTCGTGCCGTTCGAGAACGGGGAGCGCCAGATCGCGGTTCGACCGATAGCCGTCGTCGAAGGTCAGGACCGCGAAGGGGCGCGCCCGCGGATCGGCGAGCCGCGCCATCGCCTCGTCCAGCGTGACGATGTCGCGGCCCCGGCGCCGCAGACGGTCGAGAATGCGGTCGAGGTCCTCGATGTGGCACCCCTGATCGAGGTTCGCGTGCGGATCTCGCGTGAAATCGTGAAACATCAGGATCACGCCGCGCCCGCCGTAGATGCGTCCGATCAGCGCGGAGGCGCCGGTCGCGCGCAAGCCCCGCAGGCCGAGCGTCTTGATCCTGCGTTTGGCGCGTCCGAAAAGGCCGGTACGCGGTATCACGGTCTGGAGCGGTGTCATCCGTCCTGGCTTCTTTTCCTCGCCCGTGCAACGGGCCATTGTCGCGAACGATCGGTGTGAGCGTTTCGGGCGCGGGCGCATGTCGCCGACGCGCCCGTTCAGATTGCACCGCGGTCCCTGAATGCACGGTTGAAAATCCGGCTGCGGCGGCGGTTACTTGAGGTCGTGGTTATTCGGTGGTTAACAGCGGTGCGGCGGATGCCCGGTGCGGCTGTGTGTGATCGGGATCACCGCGAATTAAGATATTTGCGTTACACGGAGACACTGACAGGGCGCCGGTCATCCGGTCGCCACGCTATCGCAGGAAACGGTTTCGCATGCGCATCCTGATGGCCTGTGCCGCCTTTCCGCCCTTCATCGACGGGGGCGGTCCGATCTCCGCCCTTCTGCTCGCCCGCATGCTGCAGGACGAGGGGCATGACGTGCGCGTGCTCAACGCCGGCGACCACGACGCCGACGAGATGATCGAAGGCGTGCCCGTCCGCCGCATCGCCGCGCCCAATGTCTACTGGAATTACCGGGTGCCGCGTCCGACCTGGAAGAAGCTCGTCTGGCACGGTCTGGAAAACGGCAACCCGCGCGCCTTCTCCGCGATGCGCCGGGAAATCCGCGCCTTTGCGCCGGATATCCTGCTGACCGACAGCATCGAGAACATCAATGTCGCCACCTGGGCCGCCGCCCGGTCGCTCGGCGTTCCGGTGGCGCACACGATCCGCAGCGCCTTCCTGTTGTGCTGGCGCGGGGTGATGCAGCGCCAGGGGGTGAACTGCGACGGCCAGTGCCTCACCTGCTGGACGTCGGCGCTGGGCAAGCGCTTCTTCAGCCGCTTCGTCGACGGCGTCTGTGGGGAATCCGACGACGTGATCTCGCGGCATGTCGAGCGCGGCTATTTTCCCAACGCGCTGGTGCGCCGTATCCCGGGCGCCATCGAGCGCATCGTCGCCGAGGGCCCCCGCGCGGCGCCGCGCGACCGGCCGCTGAGGATCGGCTTCATCGGCGTTCACACCCGCTTCAAGGGGCTCGACGTGTTCGGCCGGGCCGCCGCCCGCCTGGTCGAGACGCTGCCGGAGGCCTCGGTCGCGTTTCATGTCGCCGGCACCGGCAACGCGGAGGACGAAGCCCGTCTCACCGCCGATTTCCCAAGGGATCACACCCGCTTCTGGGGCTGGGTCGATCCGCAGGACTTCTTTCCCGAGATCGATCTGCTGGTGTTCCCGTCGGTCGGTCACGAAGCCTTCGGGCGGGTCGCCGTCGAGGCGTTCGCCCATGCCGTTCCCGTGGTCGGCTCCGATCTCGGCGGCATCGCCGAAACGGTGCGTGACGGCGTCAACGGCCTGCTGTTTCCCGCCGCCGACGATGCGGCCCTGGCCGACCGTCTGACCCGCGTCGCGCGCGATCCCGACCTCTACGACACCCTGTCGCGCGGTGCGCATGCGGCCGCGCATGCCTACCTCCGGCCGACGATCGCCGGCCTCTACACGCAATTCCTGCAGGATACGATGACCCATCACCACGCCCGTCCGATCACGACCGACGAACGCGAGGTGGCGCTGTGACGCGCGTGCGCGCCTTGATCAAGGGAAAGAACTTCAAGCGTCTGTCGTGGTCGCTCGGCAGCCGGCTCGGCAGCACGGTGCTGAGCTTCGTCGTGCTGTTCGCCGCCAGCCGCTCGCTGGAGACGGCCGACTATGGCCTCTACATCTTCCTGTTCTCGGTCGGCACCTCGCTCGGCCTGATCTTCACCTTCGGTCAGCACGTCCTGCTGGTGAAGCATTTCCGCGTGCAGGACCATCGGCGCGGCAAGACCAACCAGCGGCTGCT
Source organism: Stappia sp. (assembly GCF_040110915.1). Taxonomy (NCBI): domain Bacteria; kingdom Pseudomonadati; phylum Pseudomonadota; class Alphaproteobacteria; order Hyphomicrobiales; family Stappiaceae; genus Stappia; species Stappia sp. Next base: position 4,540,304 of record NZ_CP157793.1, read on the forward strand.
GCGGGTCAACGCGCTGTGGCTCGGCGCCGGCTGCGGACTGCAACTGATCGCGGCCCTCGGTGTCTGGCTGGTGTCCGACCGGCTGCCCGCGCCCTATGACGCGCTGCCGGTCGCGCTGGTGTTCGGGGCGGTCTTCACGCTCGGCGAGTATCTGCAGAATTATTTCCGCATCCACGGCCAGATCGTGATGGCGCTCGTGCCGCGCGAGAACCTGTGGCGGGCGCTGAGCGCCCTGGCGCTTCCGGCCGTCGCCTATGCCGGTCTGCTGAGCGGCGGCGTGATGGCGATGGAGGTGGTGACGGCCCTTCTGTTCGTGCTCGTCGGGTTCCAGACGGCCTGTTTCCTCATGCGCGAGGGGATGACCTTTCTGCGCGCGCGCCCCGGCGAACCCGCGATCCCCTGGGGGGCGTGGACCCGCGAGACCATGGTGTTTTCCGCCAACGGCTTCTTTCTGGCCGCGGCGGTCTATTTCGAGACGATCGTCATCGGTCTGGCCATCGGGCTGGAGGCGGCGGCCTTCTACTTCGTGGCCTATCGCATCGCGATGCTCCTGACCCTGCCGGTGCTCGCCATCGACACGGTCGGCGTGCCGCTGATCGCCGCGAAGTTCCAGGAGGACGACCGGCCCGGCGCGCAGCGTCTGGTGTCGATGCTGTCGGCCGGCAGTTTCGCGCTCGCCGTGCTCGGCGGGGTGTTCCTCTTCGTCGTCGGCCCGTTCGTGCTGCACCTGTTCGATCCGGCCTTCGTGGAGCATGAGGACGTTCTGGTGTTGCTGTCGCTCGCCGCGATCAGCCACGCCTTCTTCGGCCCCGGCACCTGGCTTGCGATGATCGGCGGCGGCGAGACCTACCTGCTGAAGATGCGCAGCGTCGTCTTCCTGGTCTATGTGGCCGGGCTGCTCGGTCTCGGCGTGGCCTTCGGTCTGGCCGGCGTCGCCATCGCCAGCTGGGCACAGCTCGTGGTCGTGCATGCCCTGTCCCGGCGGTGGGTGATGAACCGCTGGCAGGTCGACAACATGGCGACCTCGGCGCTTTGGCTGTGGCGCAACCGTCACCGGATGCAAGGACAAGACCGCCCGCAGGAGAGCGCCCATGCACGCTCGTGACCGGCGCCGAACGGGACGCGGCGCGGCATGGCTCGTCGCGCTGGCCCTGATCTGGACGGCGGCCAGCGGCGTCCTCGCCCCGGCGGCCGCCGAATGCCTGCGTGGCGCGAATGCCGCCGGAGCGGATTTCGGCGTGGTGCCGGGCGAGCACGGGCGGACCTATTTCTGGCCCTCGCGCGCGACCTTTGCCTATCTGCGCTCAAAGGGCATGAACGTCGTGCGCCTTCCGTTTCGCTGGGAGCACCTGCAGCCGGCCCTGAACCGGCCGTTCGAGCCGGTGGAACTGGAGCGGCTGACAACGGCGGTGGAGACCGCCACCGGCCTCGGGCTGACCGTCATTCTCGATCCGCACAACCACGCCAAATACTTCGGCAATGTGGTCGGATCGCCGCAGGTGCCGCGCGCCGCCTTCGTCGATCTCTGGCGGCGCCTGTCCGCGCTCTACGCGGGGCGCGAGGACGTGATCTTCCTGCTGATGAACGAGCCGATCCATGTGACGGCGCGCGACTGGCTCGGCTCGGTCAACGCCGCGATCGCCGCGATCCGCGAGACCGGCGCCGACAATCTGATCATGGTGCCGGGCACCGAGTGGAGCGCGGCCGTCAACTGGTTCACGGCGCAAGACGGCGGTTCCAACGCCGAGGTCTTCACCCGGGTGGAGGATCCGCTCGACCACTACGCCTTCGATATCCATCAGTATATGGACGGAAACTTCTCCGGCACCTGGGAGGCCTGCGACCGGGCCGAGGAAGCGCTGGGCTTCGTCTCGCGTGTGACGGACTGGCTGGAGGAAACCGGCAATCGCGGCTTTCTCGGCGAGTTCGGCGGACACGCCCGCCCCGATTGCTATCGCGGGCTCAACGCCATGGTCGCGCATATCAATTCGCGCCCCGACGTGTGGATCGGCTGGGCGATCTGGGCGGCGGGCGATGCCTGGGGGGACTATCCGCTGTCGATCCAGCCGCGCGACGGCAAGGACCGGCCGCAGCTGGTCGCGATCGAGCGCCAGATCCCGCGCCGCAGCGCGGCCGCGCGGGCCTGTCCCGCGCTCGCCAGACCCGGAGACCGGCCCGAACAGCGACCCGAGGATCCGTCCGCCGCCGGGGAGGGCACGCAATGACCCTGATCGCCGGCAGCCGCCGCGCGCTTGCGCTGACCGCCGGACCGGCCCTCGTCACCCATGGCAGGGGCCGCGTCGGCGTCGTCATCTGCGATGCCTGGGGCTATGACGCGCTGTGCGCGCGCCGCAGCCTGCGCATCCTGGGCGACCGGCTGGCGGAGGCGGGCTATCCGAGCCTGCGCTTCGACTGGCCGGGCACGGGCGACGCCCTGGATGTCCCCGGGGACGCCGATCCGCTGGGGCTGTGCGATGCCGCGCTCGACGAGGCGATTGCCCGGCTGAGGCGCGAGACGCGGGTCGAGGCGGTCGTCCTGATCGGCCTCGGCTTCGGCGCCCTGTTGGCGCTTCGCGCGGCGGAGCGCGCGCCGGAGCCTCTGGCCGGGCTGGTGCTGATGGCGCCCTTGGTCAAGGGGCGGACGTGGCTGCGCGAGCTTCAGGCCCGGGCCGCGCTGATCGGTGAAATCACCGGTGCGCCGCCCCGACCCGGTTCCGACGATGCGCTGGAGATCGCGGGTCTGGCGATGTCGACGCGTCTTGCGGACACAATGCGCGCGCAGGACCTCTCGACCCTCGCCCGCCCGCAGGCGGGGCCGGTCCTGGTGATGCCGCGCGCGGGCAAGACCGGCGAGGACCGCCTCGCCGGACGCCTTGCGACGGAGGCGGGCGACGCGACGATCCCCTTCGAGGGCTATGACGAGATGATGGGCGATCCGACCGGATCGCAACCGCCGGAGCTGGCCTTCGACCGGCTGATCGACTGGCTATCGGCCGCCGTGCCCTGCGGACAGGGCGCGGGGCCCGAGGCCCGCATCGTCGAGGCCGGCGAATTGCATCTGCGCGGCGATGCCTTTCGCGAAACGCCGATCCTGTTCGGCCCGCAGGACCGGCTGTTCGGCGTCTGGTGCGCGCCGGCGCGCGCCGTGCCCTACGCCCGCCCCGTCCTGCTGCTCAATGCCGGCGCGACGCCGCATGTCGGTTGGGCGCGCGGCAACGTGGAGATGGCGCGGGCCCTGGCGACGCGCGGGGTCGCGTCGCTGCGCATGGATGCCGCCGACATCGGCGATGCCCGCCCGGTGCCGGGACGGGCGGAGATCGTTCATTACGATGCCGCCCAGATCGCCGATCTCGCCAGCGCGCTCGACGTGATCGGCCTGCGCGCCGGCGCCAGCGGCGGCACGGTGGTCGTGGGCGCCTGCAGCGGGGCCTATCTGGCGCTCAACGGCGCGGTGGCGGACCGGCGGATCGCGCATGTGGTGGCGGTGAACCTTCAGCGCTTCCTGTGGGACCCGCGTGACGACGTCGCGGCGGTGCTCAAGTTCGGCCATACCTCGGCGCAAGGCTACGGGCGCAAGCTGTTCGAGGCCGACAAGTGGCGCCGCGTGATCGCCGGCAAGAGCGATCCGCTCGGCATCGCCCGCAACCTCGCGCTGCGCGCCTGGCGCAAGGGCGAGCGCGCCCTGGCGCCCTGGCTGTTCGGCCTGTCGCCGTTTTCCCGGCTGTACAACGAGGTCCACACGAACCTGTGGGTGCTCGCCCAACGCGATGTGCGGCTGGACCTGCTCTTCAGCGAGGGCGATCCGGGTCTTGCCCAGTTGCGGGCCTTTTTCGGTTCGGGAGCGCGGCGCATGGCGGACTATCGCAACCTTGCCGTGACCCGTATTCCCGATACGGATCACAATCTGACGCCGCGCGCGGCGCGCGCTCAGGTGCTGGAGCATGTCGCGGCTGCCGCGCGGGCCTCGGTGCAGGCCGCTCAGGCGGCGGAATAGAACACCGGCGTTCCGCCGAGCGCGACCACATGGCCGCCCGGCGTGGCATCGCCCGCCGGCAGCAGGCGCACCGTTTTCACCCGGCCCGGCGCGAGATGGAACCAGTTGTCCTCCGGCCGCAGGGCATCGTCGCGGATCGCCACCGATTGCGCGACCCGGTCGGTCTCCAGATCGAGCGCGAAGCCCGCGTCGCCCAGATCGCGCAGCTGCACTGAAAGTGCGGCTCCGGGCGCGATCCGACCCCGGCCGAGCGGGAAGTGAAACGCCTCGTCGAGCGTTGCGTCGGTGTCGGGATCGGCGAGGCGCACATGCACCGTGTCATGGGACGGCGGGCCGAAGCGATAGGCATGGGTCACGTCGAAGAAGGCGCCGATCAGATCGGTCGCCGCCAGCGTGCGGGCGTCATGGGCCGCGAGCGTGAGATCGGTCGCTCCGGATGCGACGGCGAGCCGCCCTTCGCGCAGGCAGGCGATCTCGACACGCACCGGCCTCGCCTCGCCCGTGTCGTTCGCCAGATGAAGGGCGAGCCCGTTGGTGCCCTCGTCGGTCACGCTCACCTTGAGCGGGCGAAAGGCGCGCTTCAGCGCGTACCAGGCGGATTTCGGGCGACCCGCATGGTCGACCACGCCCCAGCCGGCACCGGGCGCGAGGTCCTGAAAGGTCCACACCAGCGCCCCGCGACAGGAGGAGCCCGGCCGCCGCCACTCGGCGAATGTCGCGTCCATCACCTCCGCAACGGCCGCGCGGCCGTGGTCGAGATAGGCCTGCGGGTCGCCATAGCGCAGATCGCGCGGGTCCACGCCGTAGAGCACCTGCACATAGTGGTCGCGGACATCCTCGAAGTCCCAGCCCACGCCCCGGTCGCGCGGCACGCCGCCTTTCCAGGCCGGATCGTGTCCCGGCGCGGCGGCGCCCGGCAGATCGTCGGCCTCGGGCACGTTGGAAAAGGCGAGACATTCGGCGGCGAAGCGCACATTGGCGCGGCGCGCGTCCTCCAGCGGGCGGCGATAGGCGCCGACGCCATAGTAATGCGCAATGCCGGCATTCGGCGAAAACGGCAGCGCCCCGCCGGACGGCGAATTTTCCACATAGACCGCGTCGGGACGCACCTCGGCGACGGTGGCGGGCAGGATTTCGGTGGTCAGTGGGCCCCGCCAGCGGTCCTCGCCGACGCCGGTCATGGCGCCCTGCTGATACATCTCGCTGCCGCCGCAGACCACGGCGAGCGAGGGCGCCGCGCCCGCGAGTCCCATCAGGTCGCGGGTCTCGCGCGCAACCGCCTCGACGAAACCCTCGTCCTTGACCGGATAGTCGAAATTCGCGAAGGGAAGATCCTGCCAGACGAGCAGGCCGAGTTCATCGCACAGGTCGAAGAAGGCCGGGCCTTCCGGTGCCATGGTGCCGCCGATGCGCAGCATGTTCATGCCCGCCTCGCGGGCGAGCGCGAGCCAGGGCCGGTAGTCGTCGGCGTCGCAGGGAAGGCGCAAAAGGTCGGCATTGGTCCACACCGCCCCGCGACAGAACACCGGCACGCCGTTGACGAGGAGACCGAAGCCGTCGCCGTCCGGGCCGCGATCGACCGTCAGACGGCGAAAGCCGGTGCGACCCAACGCAAGCGTCCGGTCGCCGAGATCGAGCGTGACCTCGTGCAGATGCGGCGTGCCATGGGTGTGCGGCCACCACGCCTCGATGCCGGGCAGCAGCATCTCGGCGCGCCAGACCCCGTCGCCGGCGGGGTCCAGCGGCGCGCGCCAGCCGGCGCAAACGATCTCCGCTTGGCCCCCTGCGGGTCTTTCGGCAAGGCGCAGGGAGACGGTCAGCCGGCCGGTGCCGTCTTCCTCCAGCGCGCTGTCGAGCCGCACGTCCTCGACTTCGACAACGGTCTCGGGCACGAGCGCGAGCGGCCGCCAAGTGCCGACGGCGTGGATCGACGGGCACCAGCCGGGCATGCGCCCGAGCAATGTGGTACGCACCAGCCGCAGGCCCGCATGATCGGCGAGCTGCGTGCGCCAGCGCGCGCGCGGCCCCTTGCGGGCGAGATGCGGTGTCAGCGCGCGAAAGCACAGGAGCAGCTCGGCCGGACCGTCGAGGTCGAGCGCGATCTCATGAGTCGCGAACATGTCGTCGGAAATCAGGATCGGCGCGCCGTCGAGCCAGGCCTCGCAGATGGTCGCAAGCCCGCCGGAGACGAGCCGATGCGCGCCGCTGGCCCGCGGGGCGAGGCGGGTGCGATACCACACGTCGCGGTCGTGCAGCGGCTGCGGCGCGGCCGGGTCGAAGCGGCCCGCCTCGGCCAGGGCGGCGGCCGCGGTGCCGGGCACCGTGGCTGCGATCCACCCGGCGGTGTCGTTGCACGCCTGTGGCCCGCTCCAGGCGCTGGCCTCGGTGACGCACATCTCCCAGACCGCCTCGGCCAGCAGGTCGTGATGGGGATCGAGAAGGCGGAGATCGAGCATCGGGGCAAACCGCTGGTTGGACGACACGACGACACGACGGCAGGCCGAAGGGGCGAAAGGGGCGGGGGGCGGATGCCCCTCAGGCGGCGCGGGTCCGCCCGGCGTGATCCGCGAGCTTGCGCCCGAGGCCGTCCATCAGCCTGTCCCAGGCCTCCATGGCCGGCGTCAGCCCGGCGTCGAGCCCGGAAAAGCGCTTGCGCGCCAGCGCACGAGCGAGCTGGAACTGCAGGCTCTTTGCCGTCTCCGCGATGGCGCGCGCCGCCGCCGCCTCCTCGGCGAAGCGGCCGTCCGGGGCGATCCAGTCGAGATGGTCGCCCGCCAGCTCGAAATTCGCCCCCACCTGCCGCAGCGTGTTGAAGGCATAGGCGTGAAATGCCTCGAAGGGGCGTTCGGCGAGCGCTGCCACATCCTCGGCGAAGTGAGCGGCGAAGGCGGCAAGCGGGTTCGACGCGGGACGCCGGGCGAAATGGCGGGCGAGCAGCGCCTCAGCCATTTCCCGTGTCGCTGCCGCGTCCGGCGCCGTTTCGGGAAACTTGGCGAATTCCGTGTAGGGCAGGAACGGCAGGGCCTGTGCGTGATCCCCGCGCTGGAACACACCGTCGAAATCCTCGCCTTCAAGCGCGAAGAAGCCGCCATTGTGGAAGTAGGACAGCCTGCGGCGCTCGGCGTCCAGCGCGGTCGGCGCGATGGTGGTCTTGCCGTGCTCGCTGCGATAGGTCACGCCGTGGGTGTCGGGCAGGAAGTAGCTGTCGACCTCGACGAGGCACAGCCGTCCGCGCGCGATCTGGGTCGCGACATGGCGCTCGACCGGCTCGTAGACGGCAAGCTCCGTGGCGCGGATGCCGTAGAGCGCCTCGAGATCCTCCAGCGGCACCTTGAAGAAGGTGAACTGGTCGCCTTCGAAATCCTGCGTCAGCGTGAAGCCGAGCATGGCGCGCGGCTCCAGATCGAGGGCCGAGAGCACCTCGATCCACAGATCCACGTAGCAATTGGTTTCCGGCCAGATGCGCGTCGCGGCGTGCAGGGCATGCGGCGTGTGGGCGTCGGCGCTCAGGCGCGCGAGTTTGTCGAACATCCTGCCTCCACGTGTCAGCCCCACAGGGCGGCGCGCACCGGCGCCGGCCAGTCGGCGGTCTCCAGTCCGTGCCGGGCGAACAACGCGAGCGCGATGCGTTCCAGCCCGAAACCGACGCAGCCCGTGTGCGCCACCGCGCCGTCGGATGTCTGCAGTCCCCAGGTCTCGCCGAAATGGTCCTGGTGGTAGTTGAAGCTCAGGCAGGCGGTCTTCTTCGCCTGGGAGGTGACCGGGATCAGAAGCTCGAACTTGAGCTTCTGTTCGCGCTGCGAGTTGCCCATCATCTTGCCGGCGCGGCCGAAGAAGGGATCGTTCGCCGTGTCCAGCTCCACGTCGAGCCCGACGGCCTCGATCAGCCGCTGGCCGCGCTCCATCCAGTCGGCGCGAAACGCCATCACCTCGTCCGGCGTGCCGATGCGCACGAATTCGCGCATGCGGAAGAGCTGCATGCGGGCCGGGTCCTTGGAGGGCTCGTGGCGGAAGCAGTAGGACTGAAGGTCGAAGAGCCCGCCGCCCTCGCCAAGCGGTCCGCGCCGAGCGATGGTCGGATAGAGCGGATAGCAGGCCGCCGGCGTCAGCACCACGTCGGTCGCCTTCTGTTCCTTCGTCCAGTCCTCGCCCTCCGCCATGCATTGCAGCAGGTTCATGTGGTCGAGCTCACAGCCGCAGAAGCTGTGCACCGTGCCGGCGAGCTGCGGAAAGCTCTTCATGTAGCCGGAGCCCTCGAAATGGGCCTTGTTCATGCCCGGCGGAAAGCGGATCACCTCGGGCTTGGCGTCGGCGGGCGCATGGGCGTCGATCAGCGCCTCGAAGCGGGCGATGACGTCCTCGAAGGCGCCGCCGCGGCCGTAAAGACCGTCGACGCCGGTGTCGATCAGGTGCCCGGCGGCGAACAGCCGGTCGAGCAGCGAGGTCTGCATGTCCATGACGTGCGGTCTCCGGTCAGCTGAGCAGGCTGGTGTCCTGCTTGTGGATCAGGAGCATGGTCGACGTATTGCCGAGAATGCGGTCGTTGGAGATCATCAGCTGCGCCGAATGGGCGTCGCGCAGATGCCGGCCGAGGCTGAAGGGCGTGCCGTTCTTGTAGGCCAGGATGCCGCAGATCAGCATGCAGTGGTTGATGATCGTCAGGATCGTCTGGGAACTGGCGATCTTGAGGTTGTTCATCGCCACCGCGAAGCTCATCGACGACAGCTTGTCGTCGTCGGTCTTCGCCTGTTCGTAGGCCTCAAGGGCCGCGACGATGCTCGCCTTGACGCCCTGCAGCAGGCTGGAGGCTTCCGCCACGCGGATCGCGCCCGGCGGGGCGGCCTCGGGCGACTTGCGGGCGGCGGCGCGCACGAAGGCCTGCGCCTTGGCGAAGGCGTCGGCGGCGATCCCGTACCACACCGCGCTCCACAGGATGTGGGCATGCGCCAGCATGGACTGGGCGGCGATCTCGGCGAAGGGACGCGGCAGGATCTGTTCCGCCGGCGCCTCGCCCTTGAAGACATAACCGTCGGAACAGGTACCGCGCATGCCGAGCGCGTCCCAGGTATGGGTCTTCTCCAGCGTGTACTGGTCCTTCAGGAAGACGGTCATCACCTGATCGCTGGGCGCCGCGTCGGCGTGACTGCGCGAGGTGATGAGGATCGCGTCCGACTGGTCGCCGTAGGAGATGACGGTCGCGTTCTTCTCCAGCCGGCAGGTGTCGCCGTCGACCGCGATGGCGCAGATGGAGTTGCGCAGGTTGCCGCCGATCCCGCCCTCGGTGGTGGCCGAGCCGAGCAGCAGCTGCTCGCCGGCGACGCGCGCCATGAAGGCCTGATGCCACGGCGCCTCGCCGCCGTGGGTGACCAGACTGGAGGCCTTGATCTGATGCATGGCGAAGATCATCGCCGATGCGGAGCACGCCCGCCCCAGGATCGAGCACAGTTCCGCGATCTCGGCGGTCGAGGCGCTCTCGCCCCCCAGCTCGGCCGGGATCTGGATGCCCATCAGCCGTTCGGCGCGCAGCGCGTCGACCGCCTCCTGAGGGAAGCGGCCCTCCCGGTCGACGCTGTCGGCATGGGCTGCGGCGATATCGGCGACGCGGCGCATGCGCGCGCTCAGGTCGCCCGTCGGGGTGCGGGTGTGAATGGTCATCATGCGGCCTGCTGATCGCGGGTCAGCTCGTCGACGGCCTCGGCGATGGCCGCGATGGTCTGGAAGGTCTTGCGGTTCAGCCGGTTTTCGGGGAACTCGATGTCGAATTCCTCCTCGATCGCCAGCATCAGCTGCACCGAGGCGAAGGACGAGAGGCCGGCGGCGTAAAGGTCGCCGTCGTCGGCGAGCGTCGAGACCTCAACCGGGAGCTTGCCGTGCTTTGCGACGATATCGCGAATGGTCTCTGCCGTGGCCATGACCCATCTCCTGTTCGACGTTGAGCGTGTCTTTTTGAACGTGTCTTCTTGGCGTCGGGCCGGTTTCCCGCCCGACTGTGCTGGAACGAAGGTATTGCACGTGTGTATTGACAATATCTGAAGTTGTTTTTGCAGGCCTCGGTTGTTTTTCGGTAAGGTTAATCGGGACTTTTCACGAGGGGTGTCCTTCGCCAACCGGGTTTGCGGCAGCGCATCGCACGCCGGCCGGCTCTTCGCGGCCGCCTTGCGAGACCTCTCGCCCTGCCGTGCGGGACGCCCCGCCCGGAGTGTCCCGCGAGCACCTGGCCCGAAGGACTCTTTTAATTGACCGTCCGGTCGATCAATTATTATATGAACGCGGCGGTGCCTTGACCTCGCGCCCGCGCGCGCCGACAAGGCCGTCGAACGTGTCAGGAATCATTGCCCGCGGGAGGGGCTGTCATGCGTCACGCCTATATTGTCGACTATATCCGCACGCCAATCGGGCGCTTCGGCGGCGCGCTGAGCGCGGTGCGGGCCGATGATCTCGGCGCCGTGCCGCTCAAGGCCCTGATGGAGCGCAACGCGCAGGTGGACTGGGCGCGGGTCGACGACGTGATCTATGGCTGCGCCAACCAGGCGGGCGAGGACAACCGCAACGTCGCGCGCATGGCGGCGCTTCTTGCCGGCCTGCCGGTCGAGGTGCCGGGCACCACCGTCAACCGTCTGTGCGGCTCGGGCATGGACGCGCTGATCATGGCGGCGCGCGCCATTCGCACCGGCGAGGCCGATCTGATGATCGCCGGCGGTGTGGAAAGCATGTCGCGCGCGCCCTTCGTCCTGCCGAAGGCCGATGCGGCCTTTTCCCGCAAGGCGGAGATCCACGACACCACCATCGGTTGGCGCTTCGTCAATCCCTTGATGAAAAAGCAGTATGGCATCGACTCCATGCCCGAGACGGCGGAAAACGTCGCCGAGGACTTTTCCGTGGCGCGGGCCGATCAGGATGCCTTCGCGGCGCGTTCCCAGGCCCGTGCCGTTGCCGCGCAGGAAAACGGCCGGCTGGCGAAGGAGATCGTGGCCGTCACCATCCCGCAGCGCAAGGGCGATCCGGTCGTGGTGGAGCGCGACGAACATCCGCGTGCCGGAACGACCGCCGAGACGCTCGCCAGGCTGCCGACGCCCTTCCGCGAGGGCGGATCGGTGACCGCCGGCAACGCGTCCGGCGTCAACGACGGCGCGGCAGCACTCCTGATTGCCTCGGAAGAGGCGGTCAAGGCCTATGGGCTGACGCCGATCGCGCGGGTGACCGGGGGGGCGACCGCCGGCGTGCCGCCGCGCATCATGGGCATCGGTCCGGCACCCGCCACGCGCAAGCTGATGGCGCGGCTCGGGCTGACCATCTCCGATTTCGATGTGGTGGAACTCAACGAGGCCTTCGCCGCGCAGGGGCTGGCGGTGATGCGCGACCTCGGTCTTGCCGACGACGCGGAGCACGTCAATCCGAACGGCGGCGCCATCGCGCTCGGCCATCCACTCGGCATGTCGGGCGCGCGCATCGCCGGCACGGCGGCGCTGGAACTGGCGGAGCGCGGCGCGACACGGGCACTGGCGACCATGTGCATCGGTGTCGGTCAGGGCATCGCCTGCGCCATCGAACGCGCCTGATCCCGCGAGACGTCCCCGTCAGGCGCGTGGGACGCGCCTGACGTTGACCGGCCGGATTGGCCAGCCGAGGCGATCTTTTCACTCTGGCAAGGCGGCCAGATCGCGATGGCCCACCCGGGTGACGAGCTCGCCCGCCGCGATCTGCGCCCGACGCAGCGTGTGCCAGGTTTCGAGGGCCTGCGCGTCGACCCCCATGTCGCGCGCGGCCTCGACCCATCCGCCGACCAGCATCTCCTGAAACGCGGTTTCCTCCGGCCGGGCGATCCAGTCGGAGGCGCCGTCCTCGACGCCGAAGCCGTGCCGGGCGAAGGTCTCGCGGGTGTGATCGGCGGCCGAGGGCCCGAGCGCGGGACCGAACCCCTTGTCGCCGCGCTGATGCGCGTTCATCGCCGCGCGCACGGGCGCGTCGAGCGGGTCCGCGGGCGTGAGCGTCATGCGCCCGTCGTAGCTCAGCATGGCGAGAAACGGCAGACCGTGTGCCGCCAGCCGCTCGGCGAGCGCATCGACCCAGGTCGCCGACACCAGATCGAGAAACGCCGAGGTCGTCACCGCGTCGACGCCGGCGAGCAGATCGTCCGACAGGCCGCCGGCCAGATCGGTCTCGACGATTTCCACCTGCGAATCCGCGTCGCCCGGATGCGCGCGTGCCGCCGCGATCAGCGCGGGATCGTATTCGGCGAGCCGCCAGCGGCAGGGCATGGGCAGATGAGGTTTGAGCGCGCGCAGGGTCGCGCCCGTGCCCGCGCCCAGATCGAGCAGGGTCACGGGGCCCGCGCCGTGACGACGGGCCAGGAACGCCACGAAAGCCTCGCGCACCGCCACGTTGCGCGCGCGCAGATCGACCGGCTCGCGGGCCGAAAGCCAGTCCGCATCGAAACCGCTCATCGGGAGATCTCCTCAAGCATCGCGCCAAGCCGGGCGGCCTGTGCGTCCCAGTCGGGCAGGGCCACCACATGCGCCCGCGCGGCCCGACCCATAGCCGCGCGCAGGGCGGGATCGTCGATCAGCCGGCAAAGGGAGGCGGCGACCGCCGCCACATCGCCGGGCGCGTGCACGACGCCGGCCGCTTCATTGTTTGGCGCGTGCTTCAAGCCCGCCGCTTCTTTGTCCGGCGCGTGCCCGAGGCCCGCCGCCTGGGGAACAGTGTCGGCGACGGCGCCGGTTCCGGTGGCGACGACGGGAAGCCCATGCGCCATCGCCTCGACGAAGGCCATGCCATAGCCCTCGTAAAGCGTTGTCAGCACGAAGAGATCGGCGCTTGCGTAAAGTCGCTCGAGATCACGGCGCGCCAGCGCGCCGTGAAAGGTCACGCGGTCGGCCAGACCCAGGCGTTCGACCTCGCAGGCCAGATGATCCGCGTGGCGCGGGTCGAAGGCGGCGCTGCCGGCGATGTCCAGATGGATGCGCCGGTCGCCAAGCCGGGCCAGGGCGGCGAGCAGCGTCGGATAATCCTTGCGCGGGATCAGCGAGCCGACGGCCAGCAGACGCATCGTGTCACCGGTCGGACGGTCGGTGGTCGATGAGGGCATCGGCGCGCGACCGGGTTCGAGCACCGCGAGACGATCCCGGGGCACGGCGTAGTCGCGGGCGACGAGATCGGCGGTCGCCCGGCTGGTCGTCACCACCAGACGGGCCTGCGAGAGGGCCGCGCGTTCGGCGCGGCGCAGGGTCTGCGCCCTGTCGGGCGACAGGCCGGCCTCCTCGGCGAGCGGATGATGGACGAGCGCGATCAGCCGCAGACGTCCGGCATGCGGGGCGACCACATCGCCGAGCACACCGTAGGCAAGCCCGTCGATCATCACCGCGCTGCCGTCCGCAAGCCCGGCGAGGAGCGCCTCCGCATGCCGCAGCGTGTCCGCTGCCGGATCGGGATAGCCCGCGCCGAGCGTGTGCGTCTCGACCGTCCGTCCGGCGCGGCGCAGCGCGTCGATCAGCAGCCGGTCGTAGACATAGCCGCCGGTCGGCGCGTCGAGGTCGCCGGGATAGAGAAAGACGAGCGGGGCGGGCGGTCCCGCGTCGCCGGAGATCGCGCCGTCGCTCAAATCGCGGCCTCGTACCAGGCGCGGGCGACATGCGATTCATGCAGCGTCACGCGAATGGAGGCGAGCTCCCCGCCCGGCCGGCCGAGACGGTCGGCGCGCGCGGCCTCCGCCAGCTTGTCGAAAATGTGCCGGGTCAGGAATTCGGTCGTCGTGTTCTTGCCGGCGAACTCTGGCAGGTCGTCGAGGTTCTGGAAGGCGAGGGGCGCGAGCACCTCCTTGAGCACCTCATGCGCGCGGCCGATGTCGATCACGATGCCGTTCTCGTCCAGCGTTTCGGCCTGAAAGGCGGCATCGACCACGAAGGTCGCGCCGTGCAGCTTCTGGGCGGGGCCGAAGACGGCGCCGCGAAAGGAGTGGGCAATCATGATGTGGTCGCGGACTTCGACGGAATGCATGGGCTTGGGTCTCCGGATGATGCTGAGGGAGAGGCGGAACGGCGGCGCCGGTCAGTCGGTCGCCGCGTCGTAGACGATGAGCGGGGCCTGCCCTTGCGAGGGCGCCTGAAACACGGCGGGCAGGGTATCGGGCGCCTCGGTAAAGGGGATCGGATCGGAAATCAGCGCGTCGAGTGCCGGATCACGCAAAAGTGACAGGGCCGTCGCGAGCCGACGACGATAGGTCCAGCGGCTGCGCCGCGCCGGGGGCAGCTGACCGACCTGGCTGGAGACCAGCGTGAGCCGGCGGGAGTGGAAGGCGCCGCCGAAATGCGCGGTCACCGGAGCGGTCCCGTACCAGCTCATTTCCACCACCCGCGCTTCCATCCCGGCGAGCGACAGCGCGGTGTCGAGCCCTTCGGCGTGTCCGCTCGCATGGATCACGATGTCCTGTTCGCCGGGTGCCGTGTCCGGCGTGGCGAAGGCGAGCCCCAGCCCGGCGGCCGCCTCGGCGCGCGCCGGATCCACGTCCACCAGCGTGACCGTGGTGGCCGGCAGGCGCGCGGCGAGGCGGGCGATCAACAGGCCGACGACGCCGCCGCCGACCACGGCAATGTGATCCCCCGGTGAGGCGTTTGCATCCCATAACCCGTTGAGCGCCGTCTCCATGTTGGCCGAGAGCACCGCCCGGCGCACGGGCACGTCGGTCGGCACGGGGCAGGCGGCTTCGGCGGGAAGCGTGAACAGGGACTGGTGCGGATGCAGCGTGAACACGATCTCACCCAGCCGGTCGGGATCGCCGGCGACAATTTCCCCGACGCAGGCGTAGCCGTATTTGACCGGAAACGGAAAATCGCCCTCCTGAAACGGCGCGCGCATGCGCGCCCATTCGCTCTCCGGCACCTTGCCGGAGAACACGAGCCGCTCCGTGCCGAGGCTGACGGCGCTTGCAAGCGCGCGCACGCACACCTCGCCCGGTCCCGGCGGCGGCACGTGCGCGCTGCGACGCTCGATCCGGCCCGCTTCGAGCGTCCACAGAGCCTGCGCGGGGCGCGAAAAAAAATCGCTCATGTTGCGTTGCGTCACAAATCCTCCTTAGTGCCGGAGAACGTATAGGGCGGTTGACGGACATCCCCGACGATCGGCCGACAGCGGCCCTGCGCCATCGTTTCTATGCGAAGGTTGTTGCATGTTTCAAAGAAACAATTCGAACTTTCTCATCCCCGATCCTGCGGGGCTCGGACATCCGGCCCCGGCGGTCGCTGCAGCGCACACGCCCGTGGACGCGCGCCGGCTCGCCTGGCGTCGCGCGGTCTTCGCCGGGCTCGTCGCCACAACCATGGCGCTTCTGACCGCCCTGCTCATCGTCAGCTTTTCCGCCAACGGCATCAGCTGGGGCGAGGCGGCCATGGTCGTCTGCTTCCTGCTGACGCTGCCGTGGACGGTGATCGGTTTCTGGAACGCGGTCATCGGCCTTGCGCTGATGCGCGGCACCCGCGATCCGGTGGCACAGGTCTGTCCCCTCGCGCCTGGCGACGCCGCCGGGGCGAGCCCGTCCTCGACCGCGATCCTGTCGTGCATTCGCAACGAGGACGCGGAGCAGGTCGGCACCCATCTCGATGCGATCCTGGCGGATCTGCATCGCGCGCGGCGCACGGGTGGCTTCACGCTCTATGTGCTGAGCGACACCAACGACGCGACGATCGCGCGCCAGGAGGAGACGGTCTTCGCGGCGCTGCGCGACCGCTGGTCGGGTCTCATGGAGGTCGTGTACCGCCGCCGTACCGACAATCCCGGATTCAAGGCGGGCAACATCCGCGATTTCTGCCTGCGCTGGGGCGACCGCCACGACTACGCGCTGGTGCTCGACGCCGACAGTTTCATGTCGGGCGCCGCGATCCTCGATCTCGTCGCGAAGATGGACGCCAACCCGCGTCTCGGCATCCTGCAGACGCTGGTTGTCGGCATGCCGAGCGACAGCGCCTTCGCCCGCATCTTCCAGTTCGGCATGCGGCTCGGCATGCGCTCCTACACGCTGGGCAGCACCTGGTGGCAGGGCGATTGCGGTCCCTATTGGGGTCACAATGCGCTGTTGCGTCTCAAGCCCTTCATCGAGGCCTGCCATCTGCCCAAGCTTCCCGGCGAGGGACCGCTGTCGGGCTGGATCCTGAGCCACGACCAGGTCGAGGCGGTGCTGATGCGCCGCGCCGGCTACGAAGTCCGCGTGATCCCGGCCGAGACCGAGAGTTTCGAGGAAAACCCGCCCAACCTGCTGGAGTTCATCCGTCGCGAATTGCGCTGGTGCCAGGGCAATCTGCAGTACCTCAAGCTGCTGGCCATGCCGGGGCTCCTGCCGGTCAGCCGCATCCAGCTGGTGCTCGCGATCCTGATGTTCGTCTCCGCGCCGGCCTGGATGGCCTTCATGGTGCTGGGCGCGGGCCTGTCGACCCTCGGCGGATCGGAACTGATCCAGTTCGAACAGACCTCGGGGCTCGCCCTGTTCGCCGCCATTCTGACCATGATCTTCGCGCCGAAGATCGCGACCGTTCTGGATATCCTCGCCAACCGGCGCCTGCGCCGCGCTTTCGGCGGTCCGCTGCGCGTGGTGCTCGGCTCGCTGACGGAGATCGTCTTCGCGGCCCTGCTCGCGCCGGTGATCGCGGTCGCGGTGACGCTCTTCATCGCCGGCCTGCCCTTCGGCAAGGCGATGGGCTGGGGCGCGCAGATTCGCGACACGCGGCGCCTGCCGCTGGCGCTGTCGGCGGCCAAGCTCTGGCCGCAGACGCTCTTCGGCCTCGCCGGCTTCGCCTGGGCCTTGAGCCTCGCGCCGGGCATGATCTGGCCGCTGCTTCCGGTGATCCTGGGGCCAGCGATTGCGATCGCCATGGCGGTCGGCACCTCGGGCCGGGGCGTCGGTCGTCTGGCGTTGGCAACGCAGCTGTGGCGCCTGCCGGAGGAATTGCGTCCGCCCGAATGCCTGCTTCCGCTGCGCCTGCCGGCCCATGCGGCCATCGGCGTGAGCTTCGCGCCGGTCGCGAGCTTCTTCGAGCCGGAGCCGGAAAAGGCGGACGCGTGAGGCGCCCGCCGACCCGGTCCCCAGGGGGCGCAAGGTGAGCGCGCACGATCCCGGTCCGGCAGGCGAGACGTCGCCCGGCCCCGTTGCGGGTCCTCTGGCCGGTCCTCTCGCCGGGCTCGTCGTGCTGGACCTGTCGCGCATTCTCGCCGGACCGACGGCCACCCAGCTGCTCGGCGATCTCGGCGCCACCGTGTGGAAGATCGAGCGGCCGGGCACCGGCGACGACACGCGCGGCTGGGGACCGCCCTTCCTGCGCGACGACGCAGGCCGCGAGACGGGCGAAAGCGCCTATTACCTCTCCGCCAACCGCAACAAGCGCTCGCTCGCCATCGATCTTGCCAGCGCGGCAGGCCGCGATCTGGTGCGCGCGCTGGCCGAGCGCGCCGATGTGCTGGTGGAGAATTTCAAGGTCGGCGATCTCGCCCGCAAGGGGCTCGGATACGACGACCTGAAGCCGCTCAATCCGGGCCTCATCTATTGTTCCATCTCCGGGTTCGGCCAGACCGGACCCTATGCGAAGCGGGCGGGCTACGACTTCCTCATTCAGGGCATGGGCGGGCTGATGTCGCTCACCGGCCGTGCGGACGCGGACGGCGGCGAGCCGACCAAGGCCGGCGTCGGCATCGCCGACGTGATGTGCGGCATGTATGCCTCCAACGCGATCCTCGCGGCGCTGCATCGCCGCACGCAAACCGGGCGCGGGCAGCATATCGACGTGGCCCTGCTCGACACCCAGGTGTCCTGGCTGATCAATCAGGGGGTCGGCTATCTGACCTCCGGCGCGGTGCCGCCGCGCCGGGGCAACGCGCATCCGACCATCGTGCCCTATAACGCCTATCCGGCGCGCGACGGCGCCTTCATCCTCGCCGTTGGCAACGACGCGCAATTCGCCCGCTTCTGCGCGGTTGCCGGCGCGGACCATCTCGCCGCCGATCCGCGGTTTGCGACCAATGCCGAGCGGGTGCGCAACCGGGAGGCGCTGGAGCCCGAGATCGTCGCGCTGACGAAGACACGCGACACCGCCGACTGGATCGCGGCGCTGGAGGCCGAAGGCGTGCCCTGCGGGCCGATCAACGATCTGGCGCAGGTCTTCGACGATCCGCAGGTGCGCCATCGCGGCATGCGGATCGCGATGCCGCATGAGACGGCCGCTGGGGGCACGGTCGCGCTCATCGGCAACCCGCTGAAGTTCTCCGAAACGCCGGTGAGCTACCGCCATGCGCCGCCGCGCCTTGCCGCCGACACGCAAGCCGTGCTCGCCGAGGCGCTGGGCCTGAGCGACGACGAGATCGCCCGACTCGAGGCGGCCGGGACGATCGCCACCGGCAACGTGGGAAAAAGCGGAGACGGGACATGACGCGCGGTGCCGATCTGATCGCCGAGAAACTGGCCATGGCCGGCTGCCGGCACGCCTTCGGCATTCCCGGCGGCGAGGTTCTGGCACTGATGGGCGCGCTGAATGCGGCCGGCATCGCCTTTCATCTGGTGAAGCACGAGAACGCCGGCGGCTTCATGGCCGAAGGGGTCTGGCACGCCGAGGCGCGGCAGGGCGCGGGCGCGCCCGGCGTCTTGCTCGCAACACTCGGTCCCGGCGTGGCCAATGCGGTCAACGTCGTGGCCAACGCCTGGCAGGATCGGGTGCCGCTGATCTTCCTGACCGGCTGTGTCGACGCGGCCGAGGCGGAGACCTACACGCATCAGGTCTTCGACCATCAGCAGCTCCTGCGCCCCATCGTCAAGGCGAGCTTCCGCGCCGCGCCGGGCGCGCTCGACCGGATGATGGACAAGGCGATCCGCACCGCCCTCGACGGTCAGCCGGGCCCGGTGCATATCGATGTGCCCATCGGCGTGGCGGAAGGCGAGACGGAAGAGACCGCCCGGCCGCTGCCGCCCGCGCCCGGCAAGGTCACACCGGCGGGACCGGAGCTCGACGCGGCGCGCGCGCTCTTTGCCCGCGCGCAACGCCCGATTGCCATCGCCGGGGTCGATGCGGTGAACGAGGACGCCGGCGCGCAGATCGCGGCCTTCTGCCGGCGCCACAATGTCCCGCTGATCACCACCTACAAGGCCAAGGGGCTGCTGGACGAGGACGATCCGCTGGCGCTCGGCGGGGCGGGCCTCTCGCCGCGCGCCGACGCCCATCTGCTGCCGCTTCTGAAAGCCTCCGACTGCATCCTGCTGCTCGGCTACGACCCCATCGAAATGCGCATCAACTGGCGCGATCCCTGGGATCCGGATGCGCCGGTGATCGAGATCGCCGCCACCGAGCGCCGGCATGGCATGCACGGCCTGCGGCATCTGTTGCCCTGTGGCGTTGCAGCCGGAGTATCGGCGCTCGCGGGCGGCGCGTCGCCCCGCCCGACCTGGCCGGATGGCGAGATTGCGGCAGCGCGGTCGGCGCTCGCCCGGCAGTTCGCGCCGGAGCCTGAGGGCTGGGGGCCGTCTTGCGTGTTTCACACCCTGCGCGATGCCCTGCCGGCGGAGACCGTCGCGACCGCCGACAGCGGGGCGCATCGCATTCTCGTGTCGCAGATCTGGCGGACGGCGGTGCCGCGCGGCATGTTGCAATCCTCGGCGCTGTGCACCATGGCCTGCGCCCTGCCGCTCGGCATCGGCCAGCGGCTCGCCGACCCCGGGCGGCCCGTCGTCGTCTTCGTCGGCGATGCGGGACTGGAAATGGGGCTTGGGGAACTGGCGACCCTGCGCGACCTGCGCCTGCCGGTGATCGTCTGCGTGCTGGTCGATGAAAGCCTGGCGCTGATCGAGCTCAAGCAGCGCGCCGGTCAGCGCGCCAATGTCGGCGTGGATTTCGCAGGCACGGATTTCGCGGGCCTCGCCCGCCTCTTCGGCGGACATGGCGTGTGGGTGGAAGACGCCGACACGCTCGCCCGCGAGGCGAAGGCGGCGCTTGCGCGCGACACCTTCACGCTGCTTGCCTGCCGCATCGGCCGGCGGGCCTACGACGGCAAGTTTTGAAGAGGTGCGGCCTCAGCCCATGCCGAGCTTGAGGCGCAGCCGCGTGCCGAGCAGGCTGCCGGCAAAGGCGAAGACGAGCCACAGCCAACCGTGCAGCGAGCCGGAGATGATGCCGCCGAGGTAGGCGCCGATGTTGCAGCCATAGGCGAGCCGCGCGCCATAGCCCATCAGCAGCCCGCCAATGATGGCGGTCACGAGATCGCGCGTCGACAGCTTCCAGACCGGGGCGAACTTGCCGGCGAGGGCGGCCGCGCCCATCGCGCCGAAGAGCAGGCCGAAATTCATCACCGAGGTGGCGTCGGCGAAGACGGACCGTTCCAGCGCTTCCGTCTGCCACTGCCAGTAGGGCCAGTCGGTCACGGGCACGCCGAGCGCCTGCCAGATCTTGCCGCCCCACAGCGCGAAGCCGGAGGTGATGCCCCAGGGGCGGCCGAGCACGATCAGCGTCAGGATCGAGACGACGGCGATCATCACGGCGCCGAGCACCAGCGACCACGGGCCGGTGAGCAGCGACTCGGTCTTCTTGACCGGCGCGAGCGATCCGTGGGCGCGTTTTTCGATGCGCACGCTCCACAGGCCGATGAGCGCCAGCACGGCCGCCGTGCCGAGGAAGGCGGCGACGGGGCCGAATTCGGTCACGAAGGAGACCGCCGGCAGCTTCGGCAGTTGCCCCCACAGGTGGATATGCGGCGTGGCCGCGACCGAGCCGAAGATGAAGGCGGCGAGCGTCACCATCATGCGCGTCGAGCCGCCGCCGGCGGTGAACAGCGTGCCGGAGGCGCAGCCGCCGCCGAGCTGCATGCCGATGCCGAAGAGAAACGCACCGAAGGCGGCCGCGACGCCGAAGGGAAACACGAAGCCGCCCGCCGGCACGCCATAGTCGGCGCCCCAGGCGATCAGCGGGAAGGAGATCGCCGCCGTCAGTCCCAGAAGCAGGAACTGCGCGCGCAGGCCCCCGCCGCGCTTTTCGGTCACGATGCGTCGCCATGCGGCTGTGAAACCGAAGCTCGCGTGATAGAGGGCAAGGCCCGCGAGCCCGCCGATGAGAACGGCATAGCCGAGCCGGGCGCCGCCGAAATGGTTGGCGAGCAGCGTGGTCGCGGTGAGGCCCGCAAGCGCGAGCAGCAACGCGATGCGATTGGACGCAATCAGGGTCTGGACGAGGGCTGTCATGACGTCATGTCTACCGGCTCGATGCTGCGGGCATAAGACACTGCATTGCGCCGGACCGCGCCGTCACGCAAATGCTTTGCCCGGCCCGGGGCATTTTCGAAAAATACAGCCTTCTGGCGGCGGGGCGGAACACATGCGGCACACCTTATTGTGTGTTGCACGTCAGCGCGGGGATCAAAACACTGGTGGCACGATAGCCACGTGCCGCACCCGGTGAGAACATCCGCGGGAACGCCGGCCGGCGGAAAGAGAGCCGAATGCCCCCAACCGACGCGATGCCCGATGCAATGCCCGATCCGAATGCCGATCTTCTCGAGGCCCGCGCGGGTGATGCCCTGACTCTGCCGGACGCTGAGGCGCGGGCTGCCTGGTCCGCGACGGTGCGGGCCTTTCTCGCGCATGGCACGCAGACGCCAGAACGGCTTGCGGACACGCTGGAGCGCGCCCCGGATTTCGCCATGGGACATGCGGCGCATGGCCTGTTCTGCCTGCTGCTCGCCCGGCGCGAACTGGTCGCCGTGGCCGAGGAGGACTGGCGCCGCGCCGAAGCCGCCCGCCACGCCGCCGGGGCGCATCCTTGCGAGGCCGCCGTCGTCGATGCCCTGCGCGACTGGCTCGACGGCGCGCCGTCGCGTGCCGCCGCCCGGCTCGATGCGACGCTCGCCGACCATCCGCGCGATGCCTTCCTGATGAAGCTCGTCCACGCCATCCGCTTCGTGCTGGGGGATGCGGCCGGCATGCGCGCCTCCATCGAGACCGTGCGCGGTGCCTATGACGCCGACCATCCCGCGCTCGGGTTCCTGCTCGGCTGCCATGCCTTCGCGCTGGAGGAAACCGGCGCCTATGACGCGGCCGAGCGCATCGGCCGCCGAGCGGTCGAACTGTGCCCGGACGATGCCTGGGGCCTGCATGCGGTGGCCCATGTCTACGACATGACCGGCCGTGCGGAGGCCGGGCGCGTCTGGCTGGAGGGCAACACGGCCGCCTTCGCCCATTGCAACAACTTCCGCTTTCACGTCTGGTGGCATCTGGCGCTGATGTATCTCGACAAGGGCGACACCGACCGGGTGATCGCGCTCTATGACGAGGAGATCCGGCGCGAGCGCACCGACGACTACCGCGACATCTCCAACGCCGCCTCGCTGCTGATGCGGCTGGAGATCGAGGGCGTCAACGTCGGCGGACGCTGGGAAGAGCTGGCCCGCCTCGCCGAGACGCGGATCGACGACCGCTGCAACGTCTTCGCCGATCTGCATTCCATGCTGTCGCTCGGCGGCGGCGGACGCCGGGCTGAGGCGGATGCACTGATTTCCTCCATCGCGCTTCACGCCGAGGAGGCAAGCGACATGGGCCGCGTCGCCGCCGAAGCGGGCGTGCCGGCGGCGAGCGGGCTCGACGCCTATTTTCGCGGAAACTACTTCTCGGCCTTCCACCACCTGAACCGCGCGCGCCCGCGCCTTGCCTCGGTCGGCGGCAGCCACGCGCAGCGCGATGTGTTCGAGCGGCTCGCCATCGACGCCGCGCTGCGCGCCGGGCTCGCCGGCGAGGCGGAGCGGCTGATCCGCGAACGCCTCGCGCTGCGCGGGGCGCTCGACCGCTTCGCCTGCGAGCGTCTGGAGAAGGTGGAGAGCCTGAAACGCGCCGCGCACATCATGCAGGACGAGGGCCTGCGCGCCGTGCCGGTCTGACGCGGGAGCCGGTTGGGCGCCCGCTTCCCGGGCTCGGTTGTCAAAACGCCGCGAAAGGGCCTTCGTTTCTCCCAGCCGTCGTGCCAAAACGGCGCCGGACACGACCGTCGCGGGCTCCGTTTCGCCGCGCGACCGGTCGGCCCGGCAGTTGCAACCAGCAGGACCCTTGCCCGTGACCGTGCATTCCGCACCGCCTTCGCCGCCCGCCCGCCCCCGGGATCCGCGTCTCGATTTCTTTCGCGGCATCGGCATGTTCATCATTTTCGTGGCGCATTTGCCGAACAACACTTGGACGCTCTGGATTCCGGCCCGTTTCGGCTTTTCCGATGCGACGGAAATGTTCGTCTTCTGCTCCGGCATGGCCTCGGCGATCGCCTTCGGCAAGGTGTTCGAGGAGCGCGGCTGGGCCATGGGCGCGGCCCGGGTGAGCCACCGTGTGTGGCAGGTCTACTGGGCTCATATCTGCCAGTTCCTGCTGCTCGCCGCCGCCCTCGTCGCCGTGCAGCGCAGCGGCTATCTGGAGGCCTGTTGCGGGCTGACGCAGGACTATGTGACCTCGCTCAACCTCTGGCATTTCTTCGAGAAGACCGAGCAGACCCTGCCGGCCCTGCTGACGCTCACCTATGTGCCCAACTATTTCGACATTCTGCCGATGTATATCGTCATCCTGGTGCTCCTGCCGGTGATGATGGCGCTGGCGCGCGTCGACCGGCGGGCGGTCTTCGCGGCGATGGCCGGGCTCTGGCTCGCGGCCACCTTCGGGCTGCTCGACCTGCCGGCCGAACCTTGGTCGCAGCGTCCCTGGTTCTTCAATCCCTTCGCCTGGCAGCTCGTCTTCTTCACCGGGTTCGCGCTGATGAAGGGCTGGATCCCGGCCCCGCCCGTGCGCCGCGACCTGATCGTGGTCGCCGCCCTCATCGTGCTCGTGTCGGTGCCCTTCGCCTATTTCCGCCTCTATCTCGAGTTCGAGACGCTGGAGCGGGCGCGCGAGGCGATCCGCCCGCTGTGGGACAAGACCCATTTCGGCATCCTGCGCTACGTCCACTTTCTGGCGCTCGCCTATCTCGCCTGGATCGCGGTCGGCGCGCAGGGGCGCTATCTCGTGGTCGACAATCTCTGGGGCTCGGTCGTGCGCGTGGTGCAGAAGGTCGGGCAGCAGTCGCTCGCCGTGTTCCTGGCGAGCCTGGTGATCGCCCAGGCCGTCGGCATCCTGCGCGACATGGTATGGGGGCGCGGCGACATGTTTCTCGAGGCGCTGGCCAACCTCGGCGGGTTCGCCGCGCTGATCGCGGTCGCCTATACCGTCGGCTGGTTCAAGAGCACGCCGTGGAAGCGCCGCGCGCCCGCGTCGCAGCAGGCCCGGGTAAAGGAGCCCGCCGGGCGCGGCTGATCCTCGCGCGCGGTTTCGCGCGGCAGCGGAGATCTCAGGCCCATTCGCCCTCGGTCGGGATCTTGATCGTGCGGCCGCAGTGCTTGCAGTGGACGGCGTCGGTGTCGTGTTTCGACAGCCCGCAGTCGGGACAGCGGTAGCTCACCTTCTGCGGGCGGAAGATCGTCTGCACGAGCCGCAGGAACAGGCCGACGCCGAAGATCATGATCACCACGGTCAGCAGCCGGCCGAAGCTGTCGGTCATCGTGATGTCGCCGAAGCCGGTCGTCGTCAGCGTCGTCACGGTGAAATAGAGCGCGTCGAGATAGGTGTTGATCGACGGGTTGCGATGCCCTTCGGTCACATAGACGATCGCGGTGACGACGAAGACGAAGACCATCAGGTTGATGGCCGACTGGATGATCTCCTCGTTGCGCCGGAAGAAGAACGACATGTCGCGGAGCTCCTTCAGCAGGTGATAGGAGCGCAGCAGCCGCAGCATGCGCACCACCCGCAGGAAGGCGAGGTTTTCCACCAGCGCGCTGGCGAACAGCGAGAAGATGACGATCAGATCCGCGATATTGGTGAATTCGAACACCATCCGCAGCGGTCGATGGGCGGCGAACAGGCGCAGCACGTAATCGAGGCTCAGCACCGCCGCGATGGCGTAGTCGAGCCTGTGGTCGATGCGATCCGGCTCGAGCATCGACGACACGATGAAATAGACGATCGTGGCGACGTCGAAGCACAGCAGGGCGATCCGCCAGGCCCGCGCGCCCGGCGTCATGCCGTAGTAGAGCCGCCGCACGCGGGCGCGAAACGCCTGCAGGAGGGTGGGGGACGGAGCCTCGTCCGCTGTGTCGGCATCGCGCGTCATGGGGGGACAAGAGCGCAGCGCCGGCGCAAGGTCAATCGCGCAATTTCCATCGCGCGGCCGGGCATTTGATTCCGGAGCGAATCGGCGCAAACTTTTTGTTAACCATTTCAGGACCGTCCGATGCGGGGCGGCCGGCACGTTTGGAGCAGGGACACCGCATGACCCGATTCGAGACCGCCCTTCCCACGCTGGACGATTCCCTGCGCTTCGCCGAACAGCATGTCGGCGATATTCTCTACACGCCGAAATCGCCGGACGGGGCGCCCTACCGCTTCATCGTCCGCGGGGCGGGCCGCTTCGGCAACGGGGCGCGCAGCAGCCGGCCGAGCGAGGTGCTGGCCACCACGCGGCGCGAGGCGGAGTTGCGCCGGCTGCATGCGGTGGCGACGAGCATCGCCCACTATCTGGAAGAACGCATCGAGGCCGAGGCGCCGGACGTCGCTTCCTAGCCGCGCAACGCGCCGGACGTCGCCTCCTAGCCGCGCAACGCGCCGGCGGGGCCTCCTGGCCGCGGAAACGCGCGGGCGGGCCGGGCGCCGAACCTCAGGACCAGGTGCGCTCCAGCACCGAGAGCCAGTTGCGCCAGGCGATCTTCTCGATCAGCGCCTCGCCGTAGCCGGCCGCGCGCATCGCCTCGATCAGATGCGGCAGGCCGGCGACGTCGCCGATGGCCCGGGGCACCAGACACCCGTCGAAATCCGAGCCGAGCGCCACGCCGTCCTCGCCGAGCCGGGCAAGCAGATGGTCGAGATGGCGCACCATGGTCTCCAGCGGCGTGTCGCTGCGGTCCCGCCCGTCCTCGCGCAGGAAGGCGGTGTGGAAGTTGAGCCCGACGAGCCCGCCGCTCTCGGCGATGGCGTCGAGCTGGCGGTCGGTCAGGTTGCGTGCCGAGGCGCACAGTGCATGGGCGTTGGAGTGGCTCGCCACCAGCGGCGCCTCCGTCGTGGCCGCCACGTCCCAGAAGCCCTTTTCCGTGATGTGCGACAGATCGACGAGGATCTTCAGCCCGTTGCAGGCGCGCACCAGCGCCTTGCCGGCGTCGGTGAGCCCGGGCCCGAGGTCCGGCCCCGAGGGAAAGGCCATCGGCACGCCGTGGCCGAAGATATTGTCGCGGCTCCACACGGGCCCAAGCGAGCGCAGGCCGGCGGCGTGCAGCACCTCCAGCGCGGTGAAATCGGGGTCGATCGCCTCCGCGCCCTCGATGTGCAGCACCAGGGCGAGCGCGTCGCGCGCCATCGCCGCGCGGATCTCCGAAACACTCCGGCAGATCGCCACGGCGCCGTCCGAGGCGCGCTCGATCCGCCGCGCGCGGGCGGCCATGCGCAGGGTCATGGCGAGCGCGCGGGGCTGCTCGACGGGCGCGAAATGCGCCGGATCGTTCGGGTCGTAGCGGCTGTTGAGATCGAAATCGGCCTGAGAGGGCACGAACATGGCGAAGAGCCCGCCGGCGAAGCCGCCCTCGCGGGCGCGCGGCAGGTCGATGTGATCGCGCCGGGCGCGGTCGAAGAAGGAGCGGGCCCGCGCCGTTCCCTCGCCGAGTTCGAGTTTCAAGAGCGTGTCATTGTGCCCGTCGAAAACGGGAACGCGGGAAGGGGGCATTCGGGGCTCCTGACGAAACGGATGCGCGAAAGTGTTGCCGCCGCACAGCGTCTCGCGCAAGAGGCCGGTGCGCTCCGGCGCCGGCTGTCAGGCCACCGCGCGCTCGGGAAAGAGTCCGGCAAGACCTTCGGCACTCGCGTCGCAGATCCCGCGTTCGGTGATCAGCCCGGTGACGAGCCGCGCCGGGGTCACGTCGAAGGCCGGATTGGCGGCCGGCGTCTCGGGCGGGCAGATCAGCACCTTGTCGAGGGTTCCGTCGGCGCGCCGGCCCTGGAGCCAGATGACTTCCTCCGCGCCGCGTTCCTCGATCGGGATTTCCCTCACCCCGTCCTGCACGCTCCAGTCGATGGTGGAGGACGGCAGCGCGACATAGAAGGGCACGCCGTTGTCCCTGGCCGCGAGCGCCTTCAGATAGGTGCCGATCTTGTTGCACACATCGCCGCGCGCCGTGGTGCGGTCGGTGCCGGTGATGACCAGATCGACCTTGCCGTGCTGCATCAGATGACCGCCGGCATTGTCCACGATCAGCGTGTGCGGGACGCCGTGCTTGCCAAGCTCCCAGGCGGTGAGGCTGGCGCCCTGATTGCGCGGGCGCGTTTCGTCGACATAGACATGCACGGGAATGCCGGCGTCATGCGCCTGATAGATCGGCGAGGTCGCCGTGCCCCAGTCGACGGTGGCGATCCAGCCGGCGTTGCAATGGGTGAGCACGTTGACCGGCGCGCCGGGCGCCTTGCCGGC
Source organism: Stappia sp. (assembly GCF_040110915.1). Lineage (NCBI taxonomy): Bacteria > Pseudomonadati > Pseudomonadota > Alphaproteobacteria > Hyphomicrobiales > Stappiaceae > Stappia > Stappia sp. The sequence goes on from NZ_CP157793.1 coordinate 4,567,772, forward strand.
GGCGATCTCGCGGATCAGATCCAGCCCGTGCCGGCCGATGGCGTGATTGACCGCGACATCCTCGTCGCACAGGGTGCCGGCGAACGCCCAGGCGGCCTCCGCGCGCGCCGACGGCTCCAGCGGCGCGAGGCGGGCGCGGGCGGCATCGAGCGCCCATTTCAGGTTGATGGCGGTCGGGCGCGTGGCGATCAGCCGGTCGTAGGCGTCGGCAAGGGCCGCGTCGCCGGGATCGCGCCGCATGGCGAGCGCCAGCCCGTAGGCCGCCGTCGCCCCGATCAGCGGGGCGCCGCGCACCCACATGTCGCGGATCGCGGTCGCCGCGTCCTCCAGACTGCGCAGCTCCACCGTCACGAATTCGTGCGGCAGGCGCGTCTGGTCGATGATGCCGGCGGCCGCGCCGTCGGCGCTCGGCCAGATGGCGCGATAGGGCGTTCCGTCGATCTTCATGGGGAAGGTCTCGCTCCGGTTGCGGTCACTTGGCCTGAGCGTATCACGCCCGGGGGGCGCGGCGGAACCGCCCGGGCTGCCCGCTTGCACAGGCGGTTCACGCGCACTGGCGGTTCACACGGGCGAGCCGCTCAGGCGCGTTCGGCGAGCACCACGGTGAAGCCCTCGAACTCCGGCGGGCCGAGATAGAGCGGCTTGTTGTCGCCGGCATTCTTGTGCGCGTCGCGGAACGCCTGGCTCTTGGTCCAGGCGATGAAGGCCGCCTCGCTCTCCCAGATCGTGTGCGAGGCGAAGAGCGTGTGCTCCTCGCCGCTGGGGCCGCGCAGCAGATGGAACTCCACGAAGCCCTCCACGTCGGCGAGCTTGCGTTCGCGGTTGCGCCAGACCGTTTCGAAGGCCTCCTCGCTGCCGGGCTTCACGCGAAACCGGTTCATGGCGATGTACATGGATGTGTCTCCCCCTGCGTGTGCCCGTCGTGCGAAGGCGTGTCGCCCGTTCGAGCGTCGTCTGCGTGACTGTCGTGCGGTATCTGGTCTTTCTCCCGCGCCGCGACAAGGTCGCGCAAGGCGCGCTGAAAGGCGCCCTGGCCGGCGCTGCGCAACGGCACGAAGGGTTTGTTGAGCTTGTGGCAGCCGCGTTTGGCGCGCAGGCACGCGTCGTGGCTCACGCAACTCACCGGACAAAAGACGCAATCGACGGAGGGCAGCAGCCGGTCGAGGCGCTGCGGCGCGTCCTCCACGCCGCCGTCATGATGCAGGACCGTGGCGTTGAAGCGCGCGGCAATGCGGCCGAGACGGGCGCGCTGGGCATTGAGCCCGCCGACATAGAGCACGGTGCGGGGCACCTGTAGCGCGGGCTCCGGAGCGTTTTCGCCATCGGGCGTGGGCGCGGAAGGGGCGGGCGCGGACGGGGTGGCCGCGTGGTTCTCCCGCACGGGCCGTCGCTCAAGCTCCGCGAGGCGGCCTTCCGCCATGCGGGCGCGGGCCCGGGCCGAGGCGACGGCGCGCTGCGCCTTGGCGAGACGGCGGCGAAGCGCGGCGGCGTCGCGCGCGGATGCGCCGGTCTCCTCGGTCGTGTCCCGGCTCGGACGTTGGCCGCGCAGCGCCACGATCTGCGCCCGAAGGCGGGCGATGTCCCGGTCGCGCTCGGCAAGCGCGTCGCGCAATCCGCTCTCGATCCGTCGGGCGCGCTCCTCATGCGCCTGCAGCCGGTCGTGAAGCGTGGCGTTTTCCACGGTTTTCTGCCGGAAGGACGCTCCGGCCAGATGCGACCACATATGCACCTCGCCGAAGATCCGCACGCGCAGCGCGGCGGGCACATGCGTACTGGTCATGAAAGCCCAATAGGCGCCGGCCACCTGACCCCGGTCGCACATTTCGGTCCACAGATCGGCGAGCGCGCTGTCGCAGCGCCGGCGCGCAACCTTGCGCAAGGCGCCTTCGAAGCGCTGGTCGAGCAGCTTCTGGAAGGCGCGGGAGAACGGAGTGTCGGTGGTCGACATCCGGACGAAATGGCCGTGCACGTCGTAATCCGGCGTGCCGTCGGCCACCTCGAGGCCGACACGGCGGGCGACCCGCCGCAGATCGCCGACGCTTGCGCAGGTGCCGAGCAGCGAGCAGTGGACGCTGTCGGTCTGTTCCCACAACGCGATGCGCCGGCGCGCCGGCTCGGCGGGCGGCGCCGGGTCCTCGGGGCGCGCCTGCTCCGCGATGGCCGAACGGATCGCGTCGGTCAGGGTGTGGGAGCGGGCGCACATGGGAACCTCATCGAAGATCGTGGAAAGCCCGGCGGGCCCCGGGCGCGGGCGGTGCCGCTTGGAAGACACCGCCCGCGCGGTCGGGAGACCGCTGGACAGCAAGGCGTGGCTCGCTGGCCGATGAGGGAGTTACCGGCGTGGCTTGCTGGCGCTTGGACCACGCCCGCCGACCGTCGGGGCACAGCGACGGCGTTGACGGGCATTGCCTTGGGTATAAAACTTGAGTAATCGAGTCAAGATAAATCCGGCAATCCGCCGGCGCCCCGCGCGCCGTTTGTCACCTTCGCCATACACGAGGTCCGACCCATGTCCGAAGCGTCCTTCTCCCGCCCCGTCCGCTCCCCGCGCCGCCCGGCCGGTCGTCCCCGGCTTCATCTCCCGAAGGACGCGACGCGTGCGGCGGAGCCCGAGCCGCTCGAACTCGACAGCACGGCGTTGTTCCAGGGCGCGCGCGAAGTGCTGATCCGGCACAAGGACAGCGTCTACCGCCTGTCGATCACGCGTTTCGAGAAGCTGCTGCTGACCAAGTGAGTGTCCCGCCGGCCGCACTCTTGTCTTGGCGCGCGCGATCTGCCATGAAACAGGAGCGTGCCGTGGCCGTCGCCGGCCCTCGCGCGCCATCCCAGGCCCCGATCGGCTCACCGGTCGGGCCTACCTCACGCAAGCCTCGTCCACGCGCATCGTGACGCGGGGCCGTCACCGCAGGCGTCGCATCAGGCCATGACCGAGCCGTCGAACCATATGATGACCGCCGCCGCCGCGGCCCGCCCGGGAGCGTCCGCGCGTGCCCGTGTGCGCGCGCAAGGCCCGGCCTGCGGACGATTTACCCGCTGACACGACGGCCGTTGGCCGGCCGTGCCAGAGCCGCCTAGGGGCGGGCGATCCGAGGTCGCCCCATGGCCCGCCGGGCGCTGCCGTCCCCGCGCCGTCCGACCCGCCGTCCGGCCGACCTTCCGGCGTGGCCGGTGACTGGAAACCGGCGGAAAACCTGCTAAAAGAACCCGGCTTTTGCGAGCCTCAAGATCCTTCCCCGCGGTGTGCCGCCGACCGACCGGCCGCGCGCCGCAAAAGCGCGACGGTACCATGTCCGAACTCGAAACCCTGGAATCCGAGATCCTCGCGGCCATCGACGCGGCCGCCACCGAACCGGAACTCGACGAGGTGCGCGTTGCCGCGCTCGGCAAGAAGGGCTCGATCTCCGAGAAGCTCAAGACGCTCGGCAAGCTCTCTCCCGAGGAGCGCCGCGAGATGGGCCCGGCGATCAACGGCCTGAAGACGCGCGTCGGCGAGGCCATCGCGGCCCGCAAGGCGGTGCTGCAGGAGGCCGCCCTCAACGCGCGGCTGGAGGCGGAGCGCGTCGACGTGACGCTGCCGCTGCGCCCCGCGCCCTCGATCACCGGCCGCATCCACCCGGTCAGCCAGGTGATCGACGAACTCACCGCGATCTTCGCCGACATGGGCTTTTCCATCGCAGAAGGCCCGGACATCGAGACGGATTATCTCAATTTCACGGCGCTGAACTTCCCCGAGGATCACCCGGCGCGCGACATGCACGACACGTTCTTCCTGCACGCGAAGGACGACGGCGAGCGCATGCTGCTGCGCACGCATACCTCGCCGGTGCAGATCCGCGCGATGATGGACCAGAAGCCGCCGATCCGGGTGATCACGCCGGGCCGCACCTATCGCTGCGACAGCGACCAGACCCACACGCCGATGTTCCATCAGGTCGAGGGGCTGGTGATCGACACCGGCAGCCACATCGGCCATCTGAAGTGGATTCTCGAGGAATTCTGCAAGGCCTTCTTCGAGGTCGACGAGATCAAGATGCGCTTCCGCCCGTCGTTCTTCCCCTTCACCGAGCCATCGATGGAGGTCGACATCGGCTGCGACCGCTCCGGCAACGAGGTGAAGATCGGCGAGGGCGACGACTGGCTGGAGATCCTCGGCTGCGGCATGGTGCATCCCAACGTCATCCGCAACTGTGGGCTCGACCCGGACGTCTATCAGGGCTTCGCCTGGGGCATGGGTATCGACCGCATCGCCATGCTGAAATACGGCATGCCGGACCTGCGCGCCTTCTTCGACGCCGATGTGCGCTGGATCGAGCATTACGGCTTCCGCCCGCTCGACCTGCCGACGCTGTTCGGGGGACTGTCGCGATGAGCGCAAGGCCGACGTACACGGGCCGGCGGCTGTCCGGCCTCGCGGTGCTGCTGGGGGCGCTTCTGCTCGCGCTGCTGGCGGTGCCGGGCGCGCCCTCGGCCGTCGCCCAGACACCGGCCCAGCCGCAGTCCTTCCTCGAGGTCTGTGCGGAAAAGAGCGCGGAGCGCGGACGGCTGCGCTATTGCGACGACTACTTTCGCGACGCGCTCGGTCCGGCGGCCGATCCGGTGCTCTATCTGCGCGACCGCATCACCAGCCTGCGCGCCAGCCAGGAAGCCAGTGCGGCGGAGAACTACGAGAGCTTCCTGACGGCGGTGGCCATCGTCGCCTTCCTGTCGATCGCGACGATGATCCTGGTGGTCAGCGAGAGGCGCATCACGGGCATCGCCAAATGGTCGTCGGCGACCGCGACGGCCGCGCTTCTGGTGATCATCGCCACGATGACCATGGGCTGGCTGGAGAAGTACCGGGCCGAGGACGCGGCGATGCTGGAACTGGGGCTGTTGCGCGACCAGATCGAGACGGAAGCGGCGCAGGTCATCGCCAGCGGCGGCGAGATCGATGCCGCGCTGCTGCGGCGCTGGAACGACCGCCTGCACGAGATCGGCCTGCGCTTCGCCCGGAATTATGGAAGCTCCTCGCCGATCCCGGACCTGGACCGGTTCCAACCCTCCGACTGAGCGCGATGGCGCGAGGCCGGCCCGCTGGACCCGCGCTTTGGGACCGCCCGCTGGACCCGCCCTTAGGATCTGAATGCCCGCTCCCCCGTCCACCGGGCCGGAGCGAACCACGAGAGACCGATGCCATGAAATTCACCCTGTCCTGGCTCAAGGATCACCTGGAAACCGATGCCGGTCTGGACGAGATCGTCGAGACGCTGACGCGGATCGGCCTCGAGGTCGAGGAGGTCAGCAATCCGGCCGAGCGGCTGACGGCCTTCACCATCGCGCGCGTGATCGACGCGCGTCCGCATCCCAACGCCGACCGGCTGAAGGTCTTGAGCGTCGATGCCGGCGACGGCGGCGAGCCGCTGCAGATCGTCTGCGGCGCGCCCAATGCGCGGGCCGGGCTCGTCGGCGTTCTGGCGCGGCCCGGCGACTATGTGCCGGGCATCGACGTGACGTTGTCGGTCGGCAAGATCCGCGACGTGGAAAGCTTCGGCATGATGTGCTCGGAGCGCGAGCTGGAGCTCTCCGACGCGCACAGCGGCATCATCGACCTGCCCGAGGACGCGCCGGTCGGTGCCTCCTTCGCCGACTACGCGGGCCTCGACGACCCGGTGATCGAGATCGGCCTGACGCCGAACCGGCCCGATTGCGCGGGCGTTTCCGGCATTGCCCGCGATCTTGCCGCCGCCGGCCTCGGCAAGCTGAAGGAAAATCGCCCCGCGGCCGTCGCCGGCGAGGGCGCCTGTCCGGTCGGGGTCACGCTCGACTTCGGCGACACGCCCTCGCTGTGTCCCGCCTTCGCGCTGCGGCTGGTGCGCGGCGTGAAAAACGGCCCGTCGCCGGAGTGGATGCAGAAGCGCCTGGTGGCCATCGGCCTGCGCCCGATCAACGCGCTGGTCGACATCACCAATTACATCACCTTCGACCGCGGGCGTCCGCTGCACGTCTTCGACGCGGCCAAGGTCAAGGGCGATCTCGTGGTGCGCCGGGGCCGCAAGGGCGAGGAGTTGCTCGGCCTCGACGGCAGGACCTACGGCTTCGACGACACGATGTGCGTGATCGCCGATGACACCGGTGTGGAATCCATCGCCGGCATCATGGGCGGCGAGCATTCCGGCTGCACCGAAGAGACCACCGACGTGCTGATCGAGTCGGCGCTGTGGGACGAGACCAACATCGCCCGCACGGGCCGCGCGCTCGGCATCAACACCGATGCGCGCTATCGCTTCGAGCGCGGCGTCGACCCGCAGTTCTGCGTGCCGGGCCTCGATCTCGCGACCCGGATGGTGATCGACCTGTGCGGTGGCAGCGCCAGCGAGATGACGCTCGCGGGCGCGATCCCCGACACCGACCGCACCATCGACCTGCCGATGTCGGAGGTGAAGCGCCTGTCCGGTCTGGACCTGTCGCCGCCGGAGATCCGGGGCGTGCTCTCCCGGCTCGGCTTCTGGGTCGCCGGCACCGGCGAGACGGCCAAGGTCGCGCCCCCGTCCTGGCGGCCGGACGTTCACGGCAAGGCCGATCTGGTGGAAGAGGTGGTGCGCATCGTCGGGCTCGACGAGATCGCCTCCGTGCCCCTGCCGCGCAACCGGCATGTCGCCGGCAAGATGCTGACGGTGTCGCAGTCGCGCCGCTCGCAGGCCCGGCGCACGCTCGCCGTGCGCGGCATGAAGGAAGCCGTGACCTGGTCCTTCATCTCCAAGGCGCAGGCGGAGGCCTTCGGCGGCGGTGCGCGCGTGCTGGAACTGGCCAATCCGATCTCGCCGGAGCTGTCCGACATGCGCCCGAGCCTCGTGCCGGGGCTGGCGGCGGCCGCGCAGCGCAATGCCGACCGCGGCTTTCCCGACAGCGCGCAGTTCGAGGTGGGGCAGGTCTTCGCCGACGACACGCCGAAGGGGCAGAGCATGGTGGCCGCCGGCGTGCGGCGCGGCACGGCCGGTCTCGCCGGTGCCGACCGGCACTGGACCGGCAACGCGCAGCCCGTCTCGGTGTTCGATGCCAAGGCCGACGCGGAAGCCGTTCTGGCGGCGATCGGCGCGCCGGTCGACAAGCTGATGGTCTTCGCCGAGGCGCCGGACTGGCTGCATCCGGGCCGCTCCGGCGAGTTGCGTCTGGGGCCGAAGACGGTGCTGGCGCGCTTCGGCGAGCTGCACCCGCGCACCCTGCGCGCGCTCGATCTCGACGGTCCGATGGTCGCCTTCGAGGTCTATCTCGATGCGGTGCCGGAGCCGAAGGCGAAGGCCGGCCGGTCCAAGGGCGCCTTCGACGTCAGCGACCTGATGCCGGTGCGCCGCGACTTCGCCTTCGTGGTCGACGAGGGCGTGAGCGCCGACAAGCTGCTCAAGGCGGCGCGCGGGGCGGACAAGAAGCTGATCACGGACGTGACGCTGTTCGATGTCTATCGCGGCACAGGGATTGGCGAGGGGCAGAAGTCGCTTGCCATCGACGTGACGCTTCAACCGCGCGACAAGACGCTCACCGACGAGGAAATCGACGCGGTGGCGGCCAAGATCCGCGCGGCGGTGGAAAAGGCGACCGGCGGCAGCTTGCGCGGCTAGGCCGTTTCGCGCTTTCATGGCGGCCGGGGGGCGGGAGTTGCCGGGATCGGCACCTCCCGTGTCTTCGGCCGCCGTGCGGCCACCGCTTGCGGAGGGATCGTCATGACCCCGAAAGCCCGATGACCCCGAAACCGAGGGCCGTCGCCGACCTTCAGAGCGGGTTCGCCTTCGGGCGCACGACGCTTGGCGATCCCTCGCTGACGAGCGAGGACGACCGGCGGCGGGTTCTGGAACTCCTGATCCGCACCGATCCGCTGCTGATGCCCGTGCTGCGCGCCGCCCGGTGTCTGGCCCTTCCCGATTGGCGGCTCGTCAGCGGCGCGGTCTATCAAAGCGTGTGGAACGCGCTGACCGGCCGCCCTTCCGGGCACGGGATCAAGGACATCGACCTCGTCTATTTCGACGGCGGCGATCTTGGCTATGAGGCCGAGGACGCGGCGATTGCGCGGGCCGGGGCCGTCATGGCGGGGGTCGAGCCGCCGGTCGAGGTGCGCAATCAGGCGCGTGTGCACCGCTGGTACGAGGCGCGCTTCGGCCAGCCCTATCCCCGGCTCGCCTGCACCGACGAGGCCCTGCTCTATTACGCCGCGCGCACCCATGCCGTCGGTGTGCGTCTGGAGGCGGACAACCGGCTGAGCATCGCCGCGCCCTTCGGATTGGCGGACGTCTTCGCCATGCGGCTGGTGCCCAATCCGGTCCTCGACAATTCCGCCACCTACACCGAAAAGGCGCTCAGGATGAAGGCGACCTGGCCGGAGATCGAGATCCTGCCCTGGCCGCACGCGACGGCGGGCCGGGACGGCGCGCTCGAGGCCGGGGAGACCGCCGGGGGCGATACCCCGGCCAAAGACGCCGGCGACGCGCCCGGAGCGACCGCCCCGTCGGCACCGACGTCACCCGCACCCGCGCCGACCCCGCCGGGATCTCACGACCCGGCGGATCCGGCACGCGACTGGATCACGCTGTCCACCAGCCCGCGCACCGAGTTGCCGAAGTAGAGCCGGTCGGCGGTTGCGAGATCGGCGAGCGTCAGGTCGGCTTCATGCGCGCGTCCCGTCTCCAGAAGCGCGGCGCGCAGCGTGCCGGGCAGCAGGCCGTGCGCCAGCGCCGGCGTCAGCAGACGACCGCCTTTCGACACGAAGACATTGGTGAAACTGCCTTCGGTGACGAAGCCGTCTGCGTTGACGAAGACGACCTCGTCGCAGCCCTGTTCGGCGGCCATCGCCTTGCGCGTTCCGTCGTAGAGCTGCCGACGGGTGGTCTTGTGGGCGAGCAGCGGATCGCGCGCATCGACCGGCGTCGGGGCCACGCCGATCCGCCAGTGGGTTGGCGTCGCGGAAAGCGCCACGTCGGCGATCTCGAACGCGCCGTCGGCGGCCAGTTCCAGCCGCACGCGGCGCGGCGCGGAAAACGTCTCCGCGCGGGCCGCAAGCATCGCCTCGATCGCCCGGCGCGGCATCAGGAAGCCGAGGCGCGCGGCACTGGCCGCCAACCGCGCGAGATGACGCTCCAGCAGCAGATAGCCCTCTTGGCGGTGCCAGGCCATCGTCTCGAACAGCGCGAAATCGGGCGGTCGGCGGTCCAGAAAGGCGAGTTTCAGACGGGTTTCGGCATATTCCGGCCGTGGCTCGCTGTCGAAGACGACGCCGGACCCGGCGCCGGCCTCGAAACGCCCGTCCGCCCCGGCGACCAGCGTGCGGATCGCCACGTTGAAGCGGAAATCGCCGCCCGGCGCGAGATGACCGATGGCGCCGGTGTAGAGCCCGCGCGGGGAGGTCTCCAGATCGTGCAGGATCTCCATCGCCCGCAGTTTCGGCGCGCCGGTGATCGAGCCGCAGGGAAAGAGATGCGCCATGGCGTCGGCGAAGCCGGTGCCGGCGGCCAGCTCGGCCTCCACCGTCGAGGTCATCTGGAAGAGGGTCTGATAGGGCTCGACCTCGAAGAGGGTGGGCACGGTCACGCTGCCGGCGCGCGCGATCCGCGACAGGTCGTTGCGCATCAGGTCGACGATCATGACGTTTTCGGCCTGCGACTTCGGGTCCTCGCGCAGCAGGGCGGCCGCCTCGCGGTCTTCCTGCGGCGTGCTCCCGCGCGGCGCAGTGCCCTTCATCGGCCGGGTGCGGATGCGCGGGCCCTCGCGCTCCAGAAAGAGCTCCGGCGACAGGGACAGCACGCTGTGCTTCTCCAGTGCCAGAAAGGCGGCATGGCCCACGGGCTGTGCGGTCATGAGCCGGCGAAAGAGTGCGGCCGGCGTGCCGGCGAGGTGCCCCCGCGCGCGCAGCGTCACATTGGCCTGATAGATGTCGCCGCACGCGAGATGCGCCCGCACCCGCTCGAAGGCGCGCAGATAGTCCGCCTCCGACATGTCGAACCGCGCGACCTCGGCGGCGGCCGCCTTGGCCTCGGCACGCGGGGCGAGCCGGGCCAGCGCGCTTGGCACGTCGAGCGTCTCGGGCGCGTCGTAGAGGCCGAACCAGACGAGCGGAACCTCGGGGAGGCGGGGTGAGCGGGCGCGCAGCTTGGCCTCGAAGGCGAAGCCCGCCTCATAGGCCAGATAGCCCGCCACATGGGCGCCCGAGGCGACCGCCCGCTCGGCGGCGGCGAGCGCATCGCCCACCGCATCCAACCGTGTCGCGGTCACCACGTCGCGGGGACGTTCGAACCACATCGCCGTGTCGCGATGGGTGTCGAAGAGAACCACCGTGCCTGCGGCCGGACCGGTGCCGGGGCCATCGGGCGGAGAAGCGGTGCGGGCGGGGTCGCGGGGCATCGCGGCGGATCCCGGGGCTGTGCGGCGCGGGATGCGCGGGCCGTCAGCGGCCGTTGGGCCGGGCGGTCGGGTCGGTGCGGCTCATGCGCGCATGCACGTGATCGAGGATCTGCTTCGCTGAACCGTGCGAGCGGGCCAGCAGATATTCGCGCGGGTAGCGGTAGGCCTTCGACAGCAGACGGCCGAGGCCCTTCTTGCCGACCACATGGCTCGCCGTCTCCGGCGCGGAGAGCAGGGTCCACAGCCGTTCGTAGGTCTCCGGCATGGCGCGCGGCGCGTCGTCGAAGGTTTCCGACACCTTGCGGGCGAGCACTTCCGTCGCGGCGGAGGCCTCCGGGATCACCTCGAAGCCGGATTTGGCCAGCATGGCGCGCAGCGTGTCGCCGCAGAAATTGTAGATATGCGCGAAATGGAAGCGGGTCCACGGCGCATGCCGGTTCTGCTCGATGTCGGGGACGCTGACCGAGAACAGGCCGTCGGGCCGCAGCAGGGTGTTGATGAAGCGCAGCGAGGCCAGCGGATCGGGCAGATGCTCCAGCACGTGATTGAGATTGATCACGTCGTAGTGGCCCGGCGCCAGATCCGCCGTCTCATAGGTGCAGTTCTCCACCGGCAGGCCGAGCTCGCGCCGGGTGTACTGCGCGTAGCCCTCGTTAGGCTCGATTCCGGAGATCTCGAAGCCCATCTTGCCGGCCATGTAGAGGAATTCGCCGCTGCCCGAGCCGATGTCGAGAAAGCGGGTCTGGCCCGGGCGGACATGCGTCAGGATCTGCGCCACCCGGTGATAGGCGCCGGGCGCGTAGCGATAGATGTGCTTGAGCTTCGGCTCGTAGGTCGACTTGTACTTCTTGCGGTAGTCCACCGCATAGAAGCGGTCGAGCTCGTCCTTCGTCGGGATCGGATGCGAATGAACCAGACCGCAGCCGGTGCAGATCACCGTCGTCAGCTTCTCGAAGTTCCGGCCGATCCCGGAGACGACGCGCCGCTCCCGCCCCTCGCAGATCCGGCAGGGGGTCTCGCTCGTGATGACGGTTCCGGTGTCCAAAGTGTCCAAGGGGCGTCCCTCATCTGGGCAGTCTCGACGTGTCGCCGCAGCGTGGGCCCCTCATAAGGGAAACGCATCGCGCCGCCTAGACCCAATCTTCCCGGGGGACAGGCGGTGCCCGGGCACGACCCTCAGGGAAGGGGGACGCGCGCCGGGCGCGGACCCAGGCTCGCGGTGGTCGCCGGATCGTCCGGGGCGGTCGCGGAGCGGGCCAGCACCGCGTCGCCCTCCGGCGTCGTGGATCGGGCCGGCGGAGCGGTCGGCGTCGTGTCGTCGCCCTGTTGCGCCTCCCGGGTTTCGGGGGCGTCGGCTGCAGGCCCATCGAGCGTGTCGGGCATGGGCACCGCGGGCAGCGCCGCGGCGGGCCGTCGGCCGGTGGTCTCGCGCGTCGCCCTATTCGCGACCTTTGCCGGTGTCGCACGGCGGGTCGGCGTCGTTTTCGGCGCGCGTGCCGGTTCGGCGGCGGGCAGGAGCCCGCGTGCGGCCGCCCTTGTGTCGTCCAGCAGCGCCTCCACCCCGGCAAGGGCCGGCGGCGTGGCCGTCGCCAGCCCCGACATGGCAAGACGCAGGCGGGAGAAGGCGGCAATCGCATCGTCCGCGCTCAGGTCCTTGCGGCACAGGCGCATGCGCAGCGACAGCGCACGTCGGGCCTGCGGCGTCCAGAACGACGCGGTGCCGCGATCGGCGAGCGCGATGGTCTGCCAGGCGAAGGCGCACCCCCGCCCGTCGTGGGCGAGACCGTAGGGGCCGTAGGCATTGACCGTCACCTTGTCGACCAGCGACAGACGACGGTCGGGAAAGCGGCGTGCCAGTTCGCGCCGCAGCGCCCGCGCGTCGAGCGGTCTGCCCGCGTTTTCGCCTTCGACGACGCGCAGGTCGAGCGTGTTCTCGCCCCGCGTCGTGGCGTCGCCGGCGAGCACGCTGCGCTCGCCCGCCTGCCCGGCTCGTCGCCCCTGCGTCACCGAGACGACGTCCCCCGCCTGTGCCGGCAGACGCGCGATCGCCCGGTCGGGTGAAACGGTCAGCGGCGTGTCCGAAAACAGCGTCCGGTCGAGCGTGTCATGGGTGCCGCTCAGGCCCGGGTCGAACTGCGTGCAGCCGGCGAGCGCCAGCGACGCGGTGAGCGTCAGCGCCACGATGGCGGGAAACCGGGTTCTTGTGCGCATGTGCATGCCCCTGTCTGCCTCTCTTGACCCACGTGCCTATCGGCGCAGCACCGACCGTGCGGCCGTGCGGTTGCCATCGGCGAGCGCGGCCAGGCCGGCCCGCGTCTCGCGCGTCGACAATTGTCGGTCGAGCGTGGTGAACACCGCGCGCGCGGCGTCCGGCGCGCCCGTGCGCAGCAGGGCCCAGCCGCGCAGCAGCATCAGGTCGCGCGGCTCGGCGGTGAGCGTGCGCCGCTTGTCCAGCGCGGCAAGCGTCGCGCGATAGTCGCCGGCCTGAAAGGCGCGCGCCGCCGTCTGCGCGAGCGCGGCGCGGGCGATCTCCGTTTGACGCCCGGTTTCGAGATCGGGCCGCCGGGCCGCCTCCACCGCCTCGAAGGTGTCGCCGAGACGCAGCAGGGCGAGGGAGCGACCATAGGCGGCATCGCGCCCGATGCGGCCCTTGGCGTCGCCGGCCCGGGCAAAGGCGCGCGCCGCCTCGCGCGGCCGGTCGAGATCCATCAGGCACCAGCCGCGCAGCAGCTCCGCCTCCGACGACCGGCGCGCCGCCGCGTCGAGCCGCCTGAGGCATCCGCTCGCATCGCCGCTCTTGTAGGCGCGATGCGCGGCCGCGAGCGGGCCGGCGGTGCCGGTGGAGGATGCGGAGGCGGGCGCGGTCGGCCGGCCCAGCTTCGCGACCTGCGGAAACCTCGCGCCATAGGTGGAGATCAGCGTCCGGGCTTGCCCGGCATCGCCGGCCGCGAGGGTCGCCAGCACATGGCCTTCCGCGGTCTTGGCGTCGCCCTGCCAGTCCATCGCCAGCCGGAACCAGGCCGCCGCCGGACGGGGCTGGCCCGCGCGATAGGCGTACCACCCGAGCGCCTGCGCTCCCTCGGCCGAGCGCCGGGTCTTCACCGCCTGGGCGAAATCGGCGAGTTTGCCGTCGCCGATCGGTTGCGGCGGGTCCTCGGTGAGGCGGGCCGTGACCAGCGCGAGGAAAATGTCGGCCAGCGGCTGCGAGGCGGTGCGCCCGGCATGGGCGAGCGCGATGGCCTCGCCGTCGCGCCCCAGATCGTTCAGCGACAGCACCCGTCCGAGCGTGGCTTCGGGGTCGTTGCCGGAGGGGTCGGCGCGCTCGAAGCGGGCAAGGGCTGCCGCATGATCGCCGTTGGCGCGCGCATGCCAGCCGAGCAGATGCGCGTCCGCCGGCGTCTCGGCCGCCGTGCGCGCCAGCCGTTCCACGAGCGCGGCCGGCACCGGCGGGGTGCCGGCGTCGTCGAGCCGCGCTCCGATCCAGCGCCGCGCGAGCGCCGTCTCCAGGTCGTCGAGATCGGCGGCATCGGGATCGGCGGCGGCCAGATGGGGCGGGCGCGCATCGGCCGACCGGTCGCGCATCTGTGCAATGAGCACCGCCGCCTCCTGCGGCGGCAGGGCGGCGATGGCCTTTTGCGCGCTGGTCCGTTTCAGGTCCGGCGACACGTCGCCCGACAGCGGCAGCTGGAACAGCTCGCGGGCCCGTCGTGCGTCACCGGTCCGCGCATAGGCCGCCGCGACCCGCCACAGAACGTCGAGATCCTCGACCGTCAGCAGCATCGGATCGGCCCCGACGATGGCGAGGACTTCCGGCGCGTCGTCCGCCTCGGACGCCGCGATCAGCCGCGACCGGGCTTCCTTGCGCGCGAGCTTGGCGAGCAGCTCCTCGGACGGCTGCCAGGCTGGATCCTCCGCCTGCCGCCGCGAGATTTCCCGGCGCAGCGCGTCGAGCCGATCGGCGGCGAAGAGATCCCAAAGGTCCTGCTCCGGGTTCGACCAGCCTTGGCCCGAATACAGCCCCTCTGGCGGCGTCCAGCCCGGATGCAGGGTCTTGAGCCGACGGATTTCCGCCTCCACCCGCTCCGCGTTCTGCTGGGCGGCATAGTAGCGCAAGGCGCTTTCGTCGACCGTGCGGGTGGGCGGCACATTGGCCGTGGCCGCCGGCGGACAGACGAGCAGTCCCATTGCCAGGGTTGGGACGAGAGCGGCGGCGAGCGCACGGGCCCTGCCGCGCCGTGCGGCGGGTCCTGCCAGACGAGGGGTCACCAGCATTCCGGGTACCTCTGCTTGACGGCAATGATCGAGAGAATGCGCAAGGTTGCGGGATAGTAGGAGTCCCCCGCCGGCCGGCGCGCGGTGGCGGGCAGCGGCACGCCCTCCATCGCGCAGGCGACCAGATCGGCGACGACCCGATAGCCGGGTTCGCCCATCGACGGTTTCCGGGCGCCGCCCGTGAGGTCCACCGTTGCAGGCGCCGCATGCGCCCATTCGGCGGCGAAGGGCGCGAGCTGATGGCGCGCGCCGATCCCCGCCCAGGCGAGATACAGCGGCACGCGCACCGCATTGTAGCCAAAGACCGGATCGAAGCCGGCGGCCGGGGCGGGCGTCTCGCCGGCGAGCGCCAACCATTCGGGCGGCAGGTTGCGCGGCCCGAAGCGGCTTTGCGCGAGAAGTTCGAGCCCGCTGGCGATCAGGGCCGTCCAGGGGCCGTCCCCGTCCACCCGGTCGAGCGCCTGCAACGCCGGGAACACCCAATAGGAGAGGTTCACGACCGGCCCGTCCGGCCGATCCGCGGCGGAAAACCCGTGAACGGCGGGGGACAGCACCGGCGTCCCGTCCGGGGCTTCGCCGACCAGCGGGATCAGGGCGGCGATGCGCGCCTCGGCCGCCCGGGTGAAGGCGGGGGCGCGCCAGTGCTCGCCGGCCTCGGCCAACGCCCAGGCGATCAGCAGATCGCCGTCGCTGGCGTTGTTGGGGTCGGTGACGTTGGGGTCGCTCGCCGGGTCCCAGCGCCAGGCGGCCAGTCCGTCGTCGCGGGTGTCGAGATTGGCCCGGGTCCAGGCCCAGATGCGCTCGAAGGTGGGGCGGTCCCCGGCGGCAAGCGCCATCACCAGGCCGTAGCCCTGTCCCTCGGAATGGGAGATGTCGCCATTGGCCGTGTCGATCACACGGCCCGCCTCGCTCACGAAGCGGCTGCGGTAATCCGCCCACAGCTCCGGCAGGTCGAGGCTGCCGGCCAGGCGCGGGTCCATATCGACCTCCGGGCGCGTCTCGGCGACGATCGTGGCCACGCGCGGCGCCGGTGCACTCTCGCGCGCGCCAAGCGGGGCCGCGCCGTCGGCGAGCGGCAGGGGCAGCATCAGGCGTCCGGCCAGGAAGCCGCCGGCGGCGACGAGGCAGGAGAGCGCGACCAGGGGAGCGAGGCGCATCACGTCCGCTCCCGTGCGTTGCCGGCGAGCGCGTGGCGGGTCGCGAAGGCGAGCAGCGCCGCCGTGCACAGGATCAGCGCCACATAGGCCAGCGGATTGTGCGAGAACCAGCCGGCGGCCACCAGACGCCAGTTGGCGAGCGAGGTGGGGTCCGACACGACGAAGCGGGTCGCGGCGGCCGGCGTCGTCTCGACCAGTCCGGCGAGCATGTCGTAGCGGGTTTCGCCCCCGCCGACCGCGCGCCAGCGCGCGGGCGCCACGAGGTCCTGCATGGAAATCGCGAGGGCCGCCGTGGTCGGGGCGGTGATGACGGTGCGCAACCCGCCGCGCAGCCCCTCGGCATGGGCCTGGGCCATCACCAGGCTGGTGCCGCTGGCGAGCGTGGTCGGCGCCGGATCGCCGTCGCGCCAGAGCCCGGCGACGCCGTCCTCGATCCGCGTCATGATCCGCGTCACCGGACCGTCGCCGCGCAGGCTGTCCTCCCAGCGGCGCAGGAGCTCGTCGCGCGTGCCATCGGCCCCGCCTTCCGGATCTGTGACGGGGTCCGCGACGGCCCGTGTGCCGGCCGCGCCGGCCTGCGGCACCGAAGCGGTGGTGATCGGATCGCTGTCGTTGAGGGTCTGGAGGGTCGTGACGCGGCGCAGGACCGGATCGGTGCCGCGCGCAAGATCCCGTCCGGTGTCGGGGCCGGCGGGCGCGCGCCACGCGGTGCGCAGCCGGTCGGGCGCGAGACCGACGCTGGCAAGCGTCGTCGGCGGCAGATCGGCGAAGGCCCCGACGACCAGCGCCGCACCCGTGTCCCCATCCTCGGCCGACGGCCGACCGAAGCGCAGGCGCACGGGAAGGGCGCGGTCGGCATCCGCGTTCAGCCGCACGGCAAGCGTTGCCGCCGCCGAGAGCACGTCGGCATTGGCATGGGGCACCCGAAGCGTCAGCGCGCCGCCGCCGAGCCGGGCCAGTCCGCCGGCGAAACTCGCGTCCAGCGCCGGCAGCGCCAGGAGGCGCGGAAAGCTCGGGATCCGGATTTCCGTCGCATCGAGCAGCAGGAAGCGCGGCGGGGCGTCGATCGCGGCCAGCGTGTCGCAGTCGCTGTCCCGCGCGGTATCGAGTTGGGCGGCGATCTCCACCCGGTTGCGTCCGGGGCGGAAGGCGGCAAGCGACAGGCGGATCGTACGGTCGGTGAAGACCTCGCCGTCGGGATCGTTGAGCGGCAGCCCGGCCGCGACCTTTCCGTTGACCCGCACCACCACCTGGCTGGTCGGCAGCAGCCCCGGCGCGTAGCCGCCGGCGAGATGCAGATCCACGCTGCCGGTCTCCGCCGGATAGAAGTCGGCAGGCAGGCGCAGGTCGAAGCGCGTGCGATGCAGGCGCCCGTTGAACTCGACGCTGCGATGGCCGAGATCGGCCAGCGTCAGACGGTCGCCGGCACTCAGGGCGGGGCGCGCGAGGCTGTCGCGCGCGCGCAGGCCCGCCGGCGTGCCCGTGCGCGGCGCGATTGCCAGGCCATCCGTGCCGAGGCGGCCGATCAGCCGGTCGAGCTCGGCGCCGTCGCGTCCCGACACGATGAGCGTCGCGCCGCCGTGCGCGGCATTCTCCACCAGCATGAGCGACCCGGGCTCGGGTGTCGCCGGGGCGCCGAGCGTGGCGAGATCCTCCGGCGTGCCGGCGATCAGTTCCAGTCCCGGTCCGCCCGTCGGCGCGTCGCGCAGCTCGACGACCGAGTGGCTGAAGCCCGCATCGCGGGCGATCCGCGACAGACCGGTCACCAGCCGGTCGAGCGCGCGCGTGTCGCGCAGATCGCCGACGATGGCTCGAAGGGGCACCGCGCCGCGCGTGTCCGGGGCGAGCGCGGCGAGATCGGCGAGCGAAGACAGGCCGCTGCCGGTGTCGGTCAGGCGCAGCCCCGTGCGCGCCGGGTCGATATCGCTCCACAGCTCATAGGTCGCGCCGACGTCGCAGGCCACGCGGTGGCGCTGGCGCACGGAAATGCGCACGGCGTTCAGACCGGGGCGCAGCACGTCCGGGGGCACCTCGAAGCTCAGCCGTTGCTGGCGTCCGAAGGCCTCGATCGGCCGCATCCCGACGACATGATCGTTGAGCCGAACGGTCACCCGCGAGCCCTCCGGCATCACCGAAACGGCGGAGGTCAGGGCGAGATCGAAGGCGAGCGCGGCACGCACCTGATGCTCGGTCAGATAGACGGGCCATTCGCGATGGTCCGTCTCGCCGGCGAGCCGCAGGCCCTGCGCATGGGCGGGCATCGGCCGCAGCACCGTATCGCGCGCGGTCCCGGCGGGCGCGGTGGCCGCCGGCAGCGGGGGCGGCGGGAGAGGGGGTTGCATGGTGTCGCGCGGATCGGCGAGCGACGGCGCCGTCGCCAGAAGCGTGGCGGCCAGCGCCAGGACGGGAAGGGCGCGAAGTGGCAGCGTGCGACCGGGCAGAACGGGGGCGGAGCTCGAGAGCGAAGGGACCATGGTCAGGCGGCGCTCCCGGCCGAGGCGGTTTCGCCGGATGGCGCGGTATCGTTCGCCGGTACGACGGGGGGGCGTTTGACGCGGTCCATCCAGGCGAAGCGCAGGCCGCGCAGGGCCTGGCGCAGGCCGAGCCCGACGAAGCCGGCGGTGCCGCCCACCAGCCCCTTGCCGGCGCGGCGGTCGCGCCAGAAGTCGGCAAGCGGCTGCGCCTGTCCGTACATCAGGTCGGCAATGACCCGGTAATGCGCCGCGGACGGCTGATGGAACTGCAGACCGACGACCAGCCCGTCGGCCTGTGCGATGGTGCGCCGGACGACGACCGGCAGCGTGCCGGCGTCGCCGTGCCCGTCGATGCCGGCGACCTGCAGGTCGCCGATCCCGAGCGCGTCGCCGGCCGGCAGGCGGGCGTCGGGCTCCAGGATCCTGGCGCGCGTTCCGGTGGTCGAGGCGTCCTCGATCTTCACGGTAAGAACCCGTCCGCCGATGGTCAGCCGGCCCGTGCGGTTGATCGCCAGGCGCTGCGTGCGCCGGCGTTCGGAGCGTTCCGAGACGACGCCGAGCGCGACCGCCGCGAGCGCCAGATTGACCGCGTTCCAGCAACTGACGACGATTAGCAGGTCGGCGTCGACGGTCTGCGAGGACAGCCGCCACATGGCCACGCCCATGGCGGCCAGCAGCACGCCGAAGACCGCGAAATAGGGCAGGGCGAGCGACGACAGGAAATCGCGGCTGGTCGTCACGCCCTTTTCGGTGACGTTGAACGTTGGCTTGCGCGGATTGAGAAGCACGCTGGCCATGGCCGGCGCCAGATAGAACGACTGGATGTATTCGTAGAGCTCGGACACCCAGGGCCAGCGCACCCGGCCGAACAGGTAGTTCTGCAGGATCATGTTGGCGGCGAGATAGGTCAGCGCATAGGCGACGAATTCCACGCCGTTGGCGATGAAGATGCGCAGATCGAAGAAAATGTAGAGAAGCGGCGCGATCAGGAACACCAGTCGGGGGATCGGAAAGGCCCAGAACAGCGCCGACGACAGGTAGCACAGGCGCTGCGCGGGCGTGAGGCCGCGCTTGAACAGCGGGTTCTTGAGCAGCAGGATCTGCATCATGCCGCGACACCAGCGCGAGCGCTGGCCGATGAAGGTGGCGAAGGTTTCCGGCTGCAGGCCGGCGATCAGCGGCGTGTCGACATAGCGGCTGGTCCAGCCACGCGCGTGCAGCTCCAGCGCCGTCTCGCAGTCCTCGGTGATCGAGATGCCGGAGAAGCCGCCGGCCTCGACGAGGGCCGCGCGCCGCAACACCGCCGCCGAGCCGCAGAAGAAGGCGGCGTTCCAGCGGTCGAGCCCGCGCTGCACGACGGAGTAGAACATCTCGTTTTCCGACGGCATCCGCAGCCAGGTCGACAGGTTCTTCTCCACCGGATCGGGATTGAGAAAGAAATGCGGCGTCTGAACCAGAAACAGCCGCGGATCTTCGCGGAAGTGGCCGACGGTGCGGCGCAGGAACTCCTTCACCGGCGCATGGTCGGCGTCGAACACGACGACCAGATCGCCGCCGGAGTGGGCGAGGCCGTTGTTGAGGTTGCCGGCCTTGGCCGACACGTTCTGCGCCCGGGTCAGATAGGTGACGCCGAGATCGGCGCACAATTGGGTCAGCTCGGCCCGCCGGCGGCGCGCGGCCCGCGCGGCCAGGGGATCGTCGGAGGCGCATTTCTGGTCGGTGCCGCCGTCGTCGAGCAGATAGACCGACAGCTTGTCAGACGGGTAGTCGAGCGCCACGGCCGCCGCCAG
This sequence comes from Stappia sp., assembly GCF_040110915.1. Taxonomy (NCBI): domain Bacteria; kingdom Pseudomonadati; phylum Pseudomonadota; class Alphaproteobacteria; order Hyphomicrobiales; family Stappiaceae; genus Stappia; species Stappia sp. The sequence goes on from NZ_CP157793.1 coordinate 4,587,830, forward strand.
CGTGGCGCTGAGGATGTCCGTGTCCTCGTTGTAGCTCGGCACGAAGACGTCGACGCTCGGCAGGGCGTCGTCGGCCACCGGCGCCGGCTCCGCGCGCTCCAGCGGGTCGGCGACCACGAACAGGCTGATGAACAGCATCGCGATGCAGAAGAGTTCCGCGCCGAAGACGATGAGGCCCGGAATGAAGTCGGCCGTGTCGGCGGGCGCCGGCAGCGTGCTGGTCGCGCGCCAGTAGAGATAGCGCAGCACCAGCAGCGTGCCGAGCGACAGCATCAGCATGCGCTGCGTCGGACCGGGCCAGAAGCGCCACACCGCGATCAGCGCGGCGATCAGCGCCAGGCCGAGGGCGAGCTGGGCATCCGTTCCAAGCGGCAGGGTGACGAGCAGGAGGACGATCGCGGTCGAAAACAACCACGGCGCGTACAGCCGGACGAGGGACATCTCGTTTACTTTCAAAAGGTTTTGCGAGCCGGAAAGGCTTAACCACTCCTTTCAGCCAAAGATAAAAATGGTCATAAGAAACATGGTTAACCGAACGTCCTGCGGTGCCGTCGCAGGTCAGGTGTCCGCGCGCGTCGCGGCATGAAAAAACCGCAAGGAGCGGGATGCTCCTTGCGGTGATCGTTCAGCGAAATCCGGCGGTGCCCGGGGATCAGATATCGCGCTCGGCGCTGTCCTCGGCCGTCTCGTCCACGGCCTTCCAGGCTTCGGACAGATCGTTCCAGGCCCGGGAGAAGCCTTCGGTCAGTTCGCCCCAGGCGTCGGCCGCGCCCGCTTCCAGGGCGCCATAGCGTTCCCCGAGCCGGTTGCGCGCGGCGCGCAGGGCTTCCAGCTGCTCGCTGGCGCTCTCGCGGGCGCTTTCGCTCATGTCGTTCCAGGAGCCGCGCAGCGCCTGCGCGCGCTCCTCGATCTCGGCATCGAGCCGTTCCATGGCCTTGCTTGCCTCGTTGAGCGCCTTGTCGCGCTCCTGGGCGGAATAGTTGGCGATGGCGTCCATCGCCTCGGAGATCTCGGTGCGGACGTCCTGCGAGGTCGTCTCGCCGGGATCCTGCGTCTGCGCCGCAAGCGGTGCGCTCGCCAGCATGAGGGCGGCGGCGAAAGCCGTACGTCGAAGCGCCGTGGACACGGTCATGAAAGAAGCCTCCTGCGGTTCGTTCGCGGTATCGGGGACGAAGACTACTGGTAGCGTGACATGGCGCGGTCGAAGGCGGCCTGCAGATTGGCCCAGGCACCTTCGAACCCGGCCTTCATGTCGGTCCAGGCGTCTTCGCTGGCCGATTGCATTTCCTTCAGCCTCTGCTCGGCTTCGTCGCGCTGTTCGCGCATCTGCTGGATCTGGCGGTTGTACTCCAGCCGCGCGTCCGCGTCGGCTTTCTCCATGCGGGCGGAGAGCTTGTCGATCTCCGCGTTCCAGGCGTCGAGCTGAGCCTTGGCTTTCTCGACAAAGGCGTCGCGTTCGGACATGGACAGGGTCCTTTCCGTTGCGGTGAAAGCGTCCGCGATCGTCGATGCCGCGAACCTTCGGCGTTTCATGTGGTCGCACCGCCCGGACCTTGCAAGGGGCGCGCCCGGGAGGCGCACCGGGCGCGCGGGGATCAGGGGGCGCTTTCGGTCGGTACCTGCAAGGAGAGCCCGACGAGGCGCCCGGCGGCCGCGAGGCCGAGGTCGCGCACCGGGGCGCCGGCCGGCTCTCGCGCGCTCGGTGCAGGCGACAGCGCTCCCTCCAGCCACAGTCCGTCGATCAGGGCGTTCACGCTGATCGCGAGGCGGCGGATATCGGCCTCGGGGCACGGTCGGCCCGCCTCCGCCAGGGCGGCGGCGATCAGCGGGGCGAGCCGGCCGGTGGTGCGGGAATAGGCGTCGTCACGGATCGTGGCCATCTCGGGATCGCGATGGGCGAGCGGCAGGAAATGCGCCCAGACGAGCACCGTCTCCGGCGCGACGATCGGCGCGCGCAGGTTGGCGTCGACGAAGGCGGCGAGCCGCTCGCCCGCCGTCAGGTCGCGGCGCGCGAGCGCATTGTCGGCGGTCTCCAGAAGACCGTCGAGAAAGTGTCGGTAGGCGGCGCGCAGCAGCCCGTCCTTGCCGCCGAAATAGAAACGGATCAGACCGTTGGTGACGCCCGCGCGCTCGGCGATGCCGCGCACCGTGAGACCGGCGATCCCCTCGTCCGCGATCGCTTCCAGCGTCGCGGCGATCAGCTCCGTCTCCCGCGTGTTGCCGCTGCGGTGGGTCATGTCGGCCGGCCGCGCATCAGGCCGCGCATCAGGCCGCCCATCAGGCCGCACGGTGAAGGGGATTGGTCAGGCAGGTCGGCCCGCCCTCGCAGCCCATGCACAGCGCGTCGCCGGCGAAGGTGGTCACCCGAACGCCGGCCGTCTCCATCGCCCGGCGCGTTTCGGGAAAGCCGTCGATCATCACGCAGTCCTTCGGCGCAAGCGGCATCACGTTGAGACTGAGACCGAGCGAGGCGTGGAACTCGTCCTCCGGCGCCTCGACGACCGCGATGCCGCGAGCGCGCATCAGCTGCCACAGGGCGGCCGGAATGAGCCTGGGGTACACCAGGTAGAGATCGTCGGCGAGCGGCGAGATCACCGACATCAGGTGCAGGCAGGCGGCTTCGCCCGACCACACCGGAAGATCGAAGTCCAGGACCTCGATTCCCTGCGGCGCAAGCAGGTCCGCGAGCCGGCGCACGCCGGCGCGGTTGGAGCGAAAGCCCATGCCGACCACGAGCGTTTGCGCATCGAGCCAGATCGTGTCGCCGCCCTCGATCAGGGCATCGCCGGACAGCGCGCCGAGGACGGGGATCCCGGCGGCCGCATAGGCCCGCCCGTGCGCCTCCGGTTCCGCCTTGCGCAGCGCCTTGCCCATGTTGAGCAGCACCGCGCCGGCCCGGGTCACCAGCGAGGCGTCGCGGGTGAACATGGCGTCCGCCAGACCGTCGCCGGCATCCTCCATCCACACGATCTCCGCGCCATGGGCGGCGACCATCTCGGTGAAGGCGGCATGCTGGTCGATCGCGCGCTCCGCCTCGAAATGCGGGCTGTAGTTCCACGCTGCGGGATCGGCGCGGCGTAGGCTGTCGCCCGGCCGGCGCATCAGCACGCGGGTCATGGGCCCCGCCATGGAGTGGCAGCCGTAGAGCGCGCGCTCAGCATCTCCCCATTCACCTCCCCATGCACCCCGATCCGACACCGTGCCTGTCGTTGCTCGCGAACCCGACATCGCCTTCTCCTCCTTCGCCCGGTTGCTGTCGTCCCGGAGGATTATGCAACTGCATAAATTATGCAAGTGCATAACCACTTGAATCGCGCGGCGGCGGTCTCCCCGGGCGGCGGCGTGACCCGCAAGGGTTCCGCAGCGTCGGCCCATGCGCTACCCATGGGGCAGGCGAGGAGGGTCGATATGTGTGGCTTTGTCTGTTTGTGGCGCGTCGGCAGCGAGGACCTCGCGGACCGGATGATCCGCAGGATCGCGCATCGCGGTCCCGACGACGTGGCCGTGGCGCGGCTGCCCGGCGCGCCAGTGGTGATGGCGCATTGTCGGCTGTCCATCATCGGCACGCAGGACGGTGCCCAGCCGATCCACCAGACCGACGACCTTCTCGTCGCCAACGGCGAGATCTACAATCACGAGGATCTGCGGGCGATCCTGGGCGAAAGCGCCTTCGAGACGGCGAGCGACAGCGAGACGATCCTGCATCTCTTCCGCTCCGGCGAAAGCCGCTGGATTTCGAAGCTCGACGGCATGTTCGCCTTCGTGCTGGCCACTCGAGACCGCATCGTCGCCGCGCGCGATCCGCTCGGCATCAAGCCGCTCTATGTGGCGCGCATCGGCGAGGGCTATGCCTTCGCCTCCGAGCTCAAGGCCTTCGACGGCATCCCGGTCGCTTCGGTGGAGGCGATCCCGCCCGGCAGCCTCTACGACACCCGCGACGGCTGGCGGCAATGGTATCGCACCCCGCATGGCGCGGCGGAGGCCGAAGCCGATCTCGATGTCGGGCGCACCGCGCACGAGCTGCGTCTGGTGCTGGAGGAAGCGGTCGCGAAATGGATGGTGGCCGACGTCGAGGTGGGCTCGTTCCTGTCGGGCGGGCTCGACAGTTCCATCATCGCGGCCATCGCCCAGAAAGTGCGGGCCGAGACCGGGCGCGGCCCCTTGCGGACCTTCGCGGTGGGGCTTGAGGGCTCGCCCGATCTGCTCGCCGCGCGCGCCGTCGCCGAGCACATCGGCTCGACCCACGCGGAGCGGGTCTTCACGCCGCGGGACGTGGCGGAGAACCTGGCGCATGTGATCTATCACCTGGAATCGGCCGACGTGGATCTGGTGCGCAGCGCGATCCCCACGCTCTTCGCCGCGCGGCTGGCGCGGGCCGACGTCAAGGCCGTGCTCACCGGCGAGGGCGCTGACGAGCTGTTTGCCGGCTATGCCTATCACCACGCCTATGTCGACGATCCGCGCGCGCTCGCCGACGAGCTCACCCGGGCGCTGGGCACGATGCACAACATCAATCTCCAGCGCGTCGACCGCATCACCATGGCGGAGAGCCTGGAGGCGCGCACGCCCTTCCTCGACCGCGACCTGATCGACTTCGCCCAGTCGATCCCGGCGACGCTGAAGCTGTGCCGCACCGATCCCGACAGCGTGGAATCGACCGGCGAGACGACGGAGAAATGGATCCTGCGCAAGGCCTGCGCCGATCTGCTTCCGCAAGATCTCGTCTGGCGCAAGAAGGCGCAGTTCGACGAAGGGTCGGGCACGGTGGAGGCGCTGCAGGGCGCGCTGCGCAGCCTGCTCGGGCGCGGCGGCGGCGCACCGGTCGACCGCGCGGACGAAGGCGCGCTCTACGAGCGCATTCTCCGCGACCGGTTCGAGGACGCCGGGCGCATTCTGAACAACGCGGGCAGCTGGACCGATGCGCGCGTCGCGGTGTGATCGCCTCCGCGCGATGCCGCCTGAGGATCGTCACACCTTCGGGGAGGATCTCCCATGTCGCGTTTCCTGACCGTCGCGGCCGCCCAGTTCGCCTCCGAGACCGGAGACATCGCGGCCAATCTCGACAAGCACCGCGAATACATCGCCCACGCGCGGGCCGCGGGCGTCGACGTGCTGGTCTTTCCCGAGCTGTCGCTGGTCGGCCACTATGGCGCGGAGGATCTGCTCGATGTGGTCATGACGCGCGAGGATGAGCGGCTGCTCGCCCTGAGCCGCGAGGCGGGCGACATGGAGATCGTCGTCGGCTTCATCGAGGAAGCGCGCGGGGCGCAGTTCTACAACACGGCCGCGGTGCTGAAGCGCGGGCGGCTGCGCTACCTGCACCGCAAGATCAACATCCCCTCCTACGGCCGGCTGATCGAAACCAAATACTACGCCCATGGCCGCTTCGTGGACACGCACAGCCTGAGCGACGACTGGGTCATGGGCCTGCTGATCTGCGCCGATCTCTACAATCCCGCGCTTGCCCATCTCGCCTTCCTGCATGGCGCGACGTTTCTCGTGTCGCCGATTTCCAGCGGCCGGGAGGCGGTGGGCGACGAGTTCGACAATCCCCGCTCCTGGGCCACCACGATCCAGTTCTATGCCATGATGTACGGCGCTCCGGTCATCATGACGAATCGCGTCGGGCGGGAGGGCGCGTTGAATTTCTGGGGCGGGTCGCGCATTCTGGACGCACATGGACGCGTGCTCGCCCAGGCCGGCGGCGAGGAGGAACTGATCACCGCGCGGCTCGACTATGCCGACACGCGCAAGGCGCGGGCGATGCTGCCGACCGTGCGCGACAGCAACATCGCCCTGGTGCAGCGCGAGACCAACCGACTGATCGAACGCCTGGGCGTCCCCGACGTGGTCCGCGACGACGGTTGAGCGACGCATGAGACGCGAAAGGCCGCTACAGCGCGCGCTGGCGCCTCGGGCCCAAGAACCGCAGCGATGGGGGCCGCAGCGATGGGGCCGCAGCGCCATCGGCATCGCGCCGTGGCCTGGAAAGGCGCATCGCCATGGCCCCTGGAGACGCGTGCAGGGGACGGGGGCGGCGCAAGCGGCCGGGAACGGGCGCGCAACACGCATATCGCAGGGAGCGGGAGCGCAGGATGGACGGCGAACCGAAAACCGACGAGGGCCATGTTCAGGGCAAGATCGTGGAAATCGACCACGAGCGTGGGTGCGGCCGGATCCTGGCAACCGATCATCGGCTGATCTCCTTCCACCGCACGGCCGTCGTCGACGGAGCGTTCGAGGACCTCAAGACGAAGGACAGCGTGGCGCTGGTCGTCCCCGTCGGCGAACGCGGGACGAACCCGCGCGCGACACGCGTGCGGGCCGTCGGGACGCTGGACTACGATCCCAAGATCAGGGTGTGAGACCAGCGACGCCCGCGCCGCCTGCCGCACTGCGTGCGGGCCGTCATGCGGGCTAATACGTATTCCTACGGTAACGTGAACCTAACCATGACGGGAACTCCGACAGGTTGGGTCGATTTCTTGGTGGTTGCGGTGCCTTTCCTTGCCGACTATTGTCTGCCCGCAAATTGTGGACCTGTACCGCATGCGCCGTGGCGACAGCGCGCCGACAGGAGCGCGCCGCCAGCACCGCCCGGCGGTTCACGGACCACCACCGGTGAGCGGTTCACGGACCAACACCGGTCGGCGGTCCACGGAAATGGGTTGAGTTCCCGGCCGGGACGAACCGCCGAGCTTTCACACCAGTCTCAAGACGACGAGCAAGAACAAGATGTCGGACGTGTCCCAAACCACAAGCCAGCCGCATGCGGTCGATATTCTGGTCGGAAACAACCTGCGGCGCGTGCGCCTTTTGCGGGGGATTTCGCAAACGGCGCTTGCGAAGGGGATCGGCATCACCTTTCAGCAGGTCCAGAAATACGAGAAGGGGGCCAACCGGGTGTCCGCCAGCAAGCTTTGGGAAATCTCCCGCTTCCTGGAAACCGACATTCAGGAGTTTTTCGTCGGCGTCGACACCAGCGGCGACCGGGCGGCAGCCCCGCCGGACGACGAGGAACTGCTGCACTTCAGCCGCATCGACCTGGAGATTATCCAGATGCTGCGCGATTGCGACGAGGGTGTGAAGTCGGCCATCCGCGATCTCCTGCGCGATGTGCCGCGCAAGACGCGCGCGAACAAGCCGGCGCCGACGGCCCGCGCCGCCTCGGCCTGATTCCCTGCGCCTGTCGTTTCCCGCGTCCCGGTTTCCCCCAACCGGTCCCTCCGGCGGTCGATCCCTTCGAGTGGCACGCGCGAAGTGTTTTGCGTCGCTGATTTGCTTTACAGACGCCGATGCACCGGATGGGCGTCCTGTACACGTGTTGAGCCGCCAAGGTCAGTTGGGCGCGGACGCGGGCGCGATGCTCGGCTGGGAGGTAGGACGAGACCGCGCGTCTACATTTTGCCGTCGGTACGGCTGATCTCGTCGATTGCCTCGTCCATGTGGAGGGCGGCGCGGTGGAGCCCAAGCCGACGGGCTTCCTCGCGTGCCCACTGCAGGAAATGGGTCAGCGCTTCGAGATCCTGCAGATCCGGGGCAGGCTCTGTAGTGTCTTGTATGAGAGAAACTCTGTTCATTGCAGGAGTCCCCTGTTGCGTCATAAGGGCGGGCGGGTGCGCGGGCGTTGATGGCCGGTCAGGCGGCGCAGATGCCGTTGGCGGTCGCCGAGTCCCTTGGCCGAGCGCGCATGCGGATACGTGGGGGCATAAGCATCACCATCGGATTGGGCCGAAGGTTTTGGCCCGGCAACACGCTCAACTCGAAGCTTGCCGCCATTTCAAGGGCGATCAGCTGCAGTTCGAGCAAGGCGAGCCCCATTCCGACGCAGGCACGTGGACCGGCGCCGAACGGGCAGTAGGCGGGCGTATTGTAGCCGCGATCAAGGCGGAATTCGTCGGGCGCATCCCAGTGGCGAGCACTGCGATGGAACAGCCACGGCGAAATCAAGATCGACGTGCCCGGCTTGAGTTTCCGGCCGCCGATTTCGATCGGTTGTTGAACCTCACGGCTGAACCACCAGCTCGATGGATAGAGCCGCAAGATCTCCCGCGCGGCCGCGAGGCTCTTCACCGCCGTGGCAAGCTGGGCGATATCGAGCTCGCCCGTCGAAGATGTGATCGCGCGCGCCTCGGCCGCGAGCGCGCGTGCCAGACCCGGTTGCGTCGCGAGCGCGTGCAGCATCCAGGCAACCGCTGCTCCTGTTGTGTGGTGACCAGCCAGAAGCAGCGTAAGTACTTCGTTCGCGGTGGCGGTATCGTCGAGATCGAGGGCGGCGAGCGCTTGCATAGCGCTGGTCTCGCCCGTCGAACCACGCACGCGTGCCACGATGAGCTGCATCGCTTCACGCGCTGCGCGCCGGCGTCGGCGCTGGGCCCAAGCCGTCCATGGCATGGCGGGAAGGGTACGGAAGATCTCGTCGGCTACGTCGTCCTCGATGAGGCGTACGGCCTGCACGAGGCTTTGCTCGTCGCCTGAACTCAGCACGCGATGCCCGAAGACGGCGATCGAGACTAGTCGCAGGGCGAGAGCCGCTCCGAATAAATCCGCATCGAAGTCTGTGTCCCGTGCGACCATCGCTGCCGAGCGGCGGATTTCGGCGAGAAAGGTCGGGGCCATGCGCTCCGCTCCGCTGCGGGAGAGAAACGGGTGCAGCACCTTACGTCGCCGACGATGTTCGGCGCCGTTGAGGATCACGACGCTGTCGCCGATCACGCTGCGCAACGTCCGGATCAACCGGCCCTTGTTGACCTCCTGTTCCGGTGTCTTGAGGATCCGCTTGACGAACGCAGGGTCGGTGAGTAACAACACCGGCCTCGGCCCCAGCGCGAGCGGCACGAGCGGCTCGTCGCATGTCTCGAACTGCGCCAGGAAGTCGAGCGGATTACGCCGGAATGGCGTGACGTCCGAGAACATGTGCTTCATCGATGATCTCCACAGTCTGGGCCAGATCGAGCAATCTCTGGAACCGGACGCCGCTCTGGTCGGCAAGCGGGATTTCGCCGGCGAGCAGCTCCCGCGGTTGGCCGGCGGCGTCGCGTCCGGTCGGGCGGGGCGGTCCGTAGCGCCGGGTGCGGATGCCCAATTTGCTCAGGAAGCGTTCGTAGGTAACGTCCGCGATGGCAACGAGCGAGCGGGCGTTGCGGGATTGCGCGAAGCGAATCATCGTTGCGTAGTTGACCCGAGCCGCCTCCAGCCGCGCGCGCGGATCGTCCAACGGCAAAATCCCAAAGCGACTGATTTCCCAAACGTCGGACTGGCGTGGATAGCTCCGCGTGACGGCGAGCTCCGGGAAGACCTCTGAGGCGAGGTAGGGGCGATCGGCGCGCAACGCGCGAAACCCGCCGACCAAGGTTCCGTTGCGATGCAACGCGACATGTAGGGTGTCCGGGCGGTCGAACTCGTCACGCTCCAGTCCGTCCTCGGATCTCAAATCCCAGCAGAGCAGGTCGACGAACAACGTTTTCCGGAAACGGAACAGGTGATGCACCAGTTCCTGGTTGTCGTTTTCCTGCGTGATCTGAGCGGTGTAATGTGCAGCGGGTGCATTCATCGAATATGCCGTGCCTCTCACTTTCCGTAACGGCACCAGTTAAAATGCCGATATGGTGAATTTTGACATGCACGACAAAACTGAGGGCCACGGATTCCCGGGGGGTAATGCATGAATGTCGAGGCCGTCCTGTCGGAGATCGAACGGGCAAGGTCCCTGGAAGACCTTCGCATCGTGCTCGACCGCGTGTCTGCCGATCTCGGATTCGCCGGCTTCAACTTCATCGATGCCGGCCGACCGGATCTGGATGCGCCATTCTGGATGGGCACGACAGGCGCGCGCTGGGAAAGCGAATATGTGACCAACGGCTTCGTCACTGTCGATCCGGTGTTGCGCAGGGCGCGGCGGACGAACACGCCGTTTTGCTGGAGCGATCTGCCGTCGCCGCGTGCCAGTAGGGGGCGCAAGTCCGGCGCCCATCGCACCATGGAGGCCGCCCGCGACCACGGCTTTCGCGACGGGTTGGTGGTGCCGTTTCACTTCACCGATCCGATCGGGCGCGTGCATTCCTCCTGCACGTGTTTCTTCTGGAGCGGTCCCCTCCAGCGGTTCCGCGTCATGACAGGTACCTCGGCCCGCGATCTGCACCTGGTGATGATCTATTGGGCGCAGCGGGCGATCGACCTGGTGGCGGTGGATGCGCGCGCCGGGGAGCCAGTCATCAAAACATCCGCCGGCGAGGCAGAGCCGGTGCGCCTCACCGACCGCGAGCGGGACGTGCTCGCCTGGGCGGCGCGTGGGCTCACCATGCCGGAGACCGCCGAGAGGCTCGGGTTGTCGGAGGATACGGTCGAATGGCACATGCGAAACGCGCTGTCGAAACTGGACGCGGCCAACAAGACCCACGCCGTCACCAAGGCGATCTATCTCGGCCTCATCGACGTGTGAGGCCAATGGGGGCTTCGGCCGCGCTTGACTTGGGGAGGGCGGCGTATTCTATCGACTCGACAGTTGGCTCAGGGACGCCGGTCGCGCGATGCCGGGGCGGTCGATGCGGGGGGCGGTCATGGAGTTCGAAACGGATGTCAGGGGTCGGGAGCGGGAGATCGTCGCTCTCTTCGAGGATACGTTCACCGCGTCCGAGGGCGCGGAGGAAGGGGCGCTGATCGGCGCCTTCGTGCAGCGCCTGCTGCGGGAGACGCCGGCGCGGGACATGCACGTCTTCATGGGCGTCGAAGCGGGAAAAATGATCGCCGCGGCGATCTTTACCCGGCTCACTTACCCGCAGGATCCGCGCGTCGTATTCCTCCTGTCGCCGATGGCGGTGGCGCCGGATCGTCAGGGCGCAGGGCACGGTCAGGCGCTTCTCGCGCATGCGCTTTCGGCGCTGAAGGCGGCCGGCGTCGACGCAGCGATCACTTATGGCGATCCCGTCTTCTACGGCAAGCTGGGCTTCCGCCCGCTGGCGGAGACCGACGCCGCCGCGCCCCTTCCGCTCAGCCAGCCGATCGGCTGGATCGGGCAGTCGCTGACCGAGACGCCGCTTGCCCCGCTCAAGGGTCCGTCGCACTGCGTTGCCGCGCTGAACGACCCGGCGTTGTGGTAGGGCCGTCGCCGCGCCGCCCGGGAGCGCCCCGGTGCGGAGCCGGGACGCTCCGGTCGCGGGCCTCCGGCGCCGGGCCTGTTGCGCTGTTCGGACGACGCGCCAGGGCGAGATCGGTCGTTTCCTCAAGCCGCGCAAACGTCTGAGGCAAGGGGCGGAATCGCGCCTCGGGCGCCCTTGTCGCGCGCAGTCGGCGTGCGGCCGACCTCGGAAAATCTGACGTTGGACGGACCGCTTCGATAAAATTTATCTATCGTCCGAATTTAGCATTACAATTGGACAGTGCCGCATCCGTGCCTTGAAATGCCTGTATTCGAGAACGGTGAAGGTGCCATGACAGACAAGAAGCTTTATCTGAAATTCGTCGAATCCGGTGTCCAGGGTATCATTTCCCTTTATTGGGAGACCGCGCCGGAGACCTGCAAGGCGCTGTGGGGCGCGCTGGAGGCGCCGATCACGGTTCCCGCCAGCCACGCCATCTTCTCGGGTCCGGAAATCATGATGGGTCTGCCGGAAAGCGCGCGGACCTTCGATCCCAAGGCGCTGCCGCCGGAGAACCAGACCGTGCTGCCCGAGCCGGGCGACATGTTGTGGTTCTATCAGCCCAAGAACTTTTTTAAGATCGACCCGGACGAGTTCTGGGAAATCGGCATGTTCTACGGCGTCGGCGGCCGGACCTTCGGGCCCACGGGCTGGATCCCCTGCACCTACTTCGCGCGGATGACCGAGGGCCTCGACGCCATCGCCGAGCAGTGCAAGCTGATCCGCAAGGAAGGCATCAAGACGATCGAGCTCGGCCGGCTCGCCTGAGGGCGCGACATGCGGCCCCCCTGTCGGGAGACCGGCGCACGGACCAAGGGCCGCATGTCCCCGTCGCTCGAGACCGTTATCCAGAGAGAGCCGACAGAACAACCATCCGGAACAGGACTTGGAGAGGATCTGACAATGACGTCGAAGAAGACACTTGCCCTTGCCGGCGCCCTTGCCGGGGTGACCGCGCTGACGACCGCCGGCGCGCTTGCCTCCGGCGAAACGCTGACCATCAACTCCTTCGGCGGCGCTTACGAAAAGGCGCATCGCCAGTGCGTCATCACGCCCTTCGAGGAGGCCACCGGCGCGACCGTTCAGGTCGTGACCGCCTATTCGGCCGATGCCTTCGCCCAGCTGCGGGCTCAGAAGGACGCGCCGCAGTTCGACGTGATCCATTTCTCCGGCGGTCAGGAGATCGTCGGCGCCCAGGAAGGCCTGCTGGACCCCATCGACCCGGCCAGCCTGAGCAATGCCGCCGATCTCTACGACTTCGCCAAGGTCAACCTGGAGAAGGGCGAGGGGCCGGCCTATTCCATCGCCGCGATCGGGCTGGTCTACAACACGGAAACCGCCCCCAAGGCGCCGGCCAGCTGGACCGATCTGTTCGACGAGGCCTATGCCGACCACATCGTGCTGACCGACATCTCCAACGGCTACGGGATGCTCGGCTTCCTGATGCTCAACCAGGTGCGCGGCGGAACGTTGGACGACATCCAGCCGGGGCTCGACGCGGTGAGCGAATTGCTCGATAACGGCGCGCTCGTCGTGACGACGTCGCCCGAGATCCAGCAGGAATTCGCCCAGAACGACGCCTGGGTGGCGCCCTATGCCTCCGACTACGCCTTCACCCTGCGCAAGGCGGGCCTTCCGGCGGCCTTCGTGCCGGGCGCGGAAGGCACGCCGGCGAGCTTCATCACCACCAATCTCGTCGCCGGCCGCGACAACCAGGATCTGGCGCTGAAGTTCATCGACATGTCGATCTCGGCCGAGGCGCAGGCCTGTTTCGCGGAAGCCCTGCGCTACTCGCCGACCAACAGGACGGTCGAGCTGAGCGACGAGGTTGCCGCCGACGTCGCCTATGGCGAGGAGGCCGTGGCCGGTCTGCTGCGCTTCGACCCGACGAAGATCGAGGCCAATCGCGCGGCCTGGGTCGACGCCTGGAACCGCACCATCGCGCGCTGACGGCGCGCGGAACCGGATCGCCGCGCACGCCCGCGCGGCGATCCATCTGTGCCTTGCGACGCGGCCCCGCGACGCGGCCGAGACCGAAACCCGGCCGCGCGAGACGGCCGCGCCCAAAAACAACCGCGAAAGACAACCGCGAGACACAACGGGGACGCCGGATGAGCGATCGCGCGGAAAATACCCTTCTGCTCCTGCCCGGGCTGCTGCTTCTGGCGCTTGCCTTCTTCGTGCCCATCGCGCAGATGCTGGTCCTCTCCGTGTCGGGCGAGACCGGCTTCACGCTGGAACATTTCGCCCGCTTCCTCGGCGATCCCTATTATCTCAACGTGCTGTGGCGCACCGTGCGGCTGTCGGTTCTGATCACGCTGATCTGCGTGGCGATCGGCTTTCCGCTGGCCTACATCATGGCCCGCGTCGGCCCGCGCCTTCGGCTGTGGCTGATCGTGCTGGTGATCCTGCCGCTGATGACCAGCGTCGTGGTGCGCACCTTCGGATGGATGGTGCTGCTGAGCCGCTCCGGCCTCGTGCCCGACATTCTGCGCGACCTCGGGCTCGCCGGGCGCAACTTCTCGATCATGCAGACCGAGGCGGCCATCGTCATCGGCATGGTGCAGGTGCTCCTGCCCTTCATGACGCTGTCGATCCTCGGCGTCGTCACCCGCATCGACCCGCGGCTGGAAGAGGCCGCCCGCACTATGGGCTGTTCCTTCCTCAAGAGCCTGCGCACCGTGGTGCTGCCGCTCGCCGTGCCGGGCATCATCGCCGGCTCGCTGCTGGTCTTCACGCTGTCGGCCAGTTCCTTCGTCACGCCGAACCTGCTCGGCGGCGCAAGGATCCAGGTGCTGGCCGCCTCGATCTACCGCTCGGTGACACAGACGCTCGACTGGCCCTTCGCCGCCGCCCAGGCCGTGATCCTCTTCGTCGGCGTGCTGCTGATCCTCGTCCCTTACGCCCGTCTCGCCGGAGGCCGCTCCAATGGTTAGGTCCATCTCGCTGCCGCTGCGCCTCGCGACCATCGTCTTCGTCGTGCTGACGGCGGTGTTCCTGCTGGCCCCGCTCGTCGTGGTGATCGGCGTCTCCGTCTCCGAGAGCCAGTTCATCGCCTTTCCACCCAAGGATTTCTCCTTGCGCTGGTATGAGGCGGTGATCGGGTCCGACGCCTTCGTCGACGCGGCCTGGATCAGCCTGCGCGTCGCCGTGCTGGTGACGCTGACCTCGACGCTGATCGGCGGTGCGGCGGCGATTGCCATCCACCGGCGGGCGCTGCCCTTCTCCGGCGCGCTGGCGACGGTCTTCCTGTCGCCGCTGGTGCTGCCGACGATCATCTACGCCATCGGCATGCTGATGCTGTGGAGCGCGATCTTCGGGCCCGTGTCCATCGTCACGCTGTGGATCAGCCACACGGTGATCACGCTGCCCTATGTGGTGCGCACGACGCTGGCGGTGCTGTCGGAATCCAATCCCTTCCTGGAGGAAGCGGCGCAGACCATGGGGGCGAACCGGTTTCAGCGCCTCTGGCTGGTGGTGGTGCCGCAGTGCCGCCCTGGCCTGATCGCCGGCGCCTTCTTCGCCTTCAACATTTCCTTCGACGAGGCGGTGCTGGCGCTGTTCCTGCGCAAGCCGGGCCTGACGACCCTGCCGGTGCAGATCTACGGCCAGCTCGAGTTCAGCCCCGACCCCTCCGTCGCCGCGGTCTCGACGATCATGATCGCCCTGACCGTCACCCTGATCCTGATCATCGACCGCCTTCTGGGCGTGCAGAAATTCGCGAGTTCCTGACCCATGGCTGATGTGCGCCTGTCCCAGATCAAGAAGTCCTTCGGCCAAGTCGAGGTCCTGCACGGCATCACGCTCGACATCGCCTCGGGCGAGTTCATCAGCCTGCTCGGCGCCTCGGGCTGCGGCAAGACCACCTTGCTGCGCATCGTCGCCGGTCTGGAGGGCGTGACCACCGGCACCGTCGAACTGGCGGGCCGCGACGTCACCAATCTGCCGCCGGAAAAGCGCGACATCGCGATGATGTTCCAGTCCTACGCGCTGCTGCCGCATCTGAGCGTGTCGGAAAACGTCCGGTTTCCCTTGCGCATGCGCAAGATCGGCAGCCGCGAGGAACAGGCGGAGAAGGTGCGCGAGGCGCTGGAGACGGTCCAGCTCGGCCATCTCGGCGACCGCAAGCCGTCGCAGCTTTCGGGCGGGCAGCAGCAGCGCGTGGCGCTGGCCCGCGCCATCGTCTCGCGCCCGCAGGTGCTGTTGCTCGACGAGCCGCTGTCGAACCTCGATGCGCGGCTGCGCGAGGACATGCAGGTGGAACTGGTCGAGATCCACCGTCGTCTCGGGCTGACCTCCATTTTCGTCACCCACGATCAGGAAGAGGCGCTGAGCCTGTCCGACCGGGTGGTGCTGCTCAAGGGCGGCAAGGTGGAGCAGGAGGGCGCGCCGAGCGAGATCTACTCCAATCCGGCGACCGGCTATGCGTCGAGCTTCCTCGGCGCGGCCAACCTGCTTCCCGTCGCGCTCGTGCGCCAGGACGGCACCGCCTTCGCCCGCCTGTCGGATGGGCAGAGCCTGCCGCTGCCCGAACGGCTGTCGGACGCGGTCGACGGCACGCTCGGCGCCGAGGCCACGCTGTCGCTGCGTCAGGAAGACGTGACCATCGTCGAGGAGGGGGGCGGTCAGCTCTCCGGCGAGATCGTGGCGCAGATCTATCTCGGCGCCCGCAGCCGCTACGTGGTGAAAGTCGCGGGCCGGGAACTTCGGGTCCTGACCAGCACGGAAGGGTCCTTCCCCGCCGGTCGGCGCGTGGGCCTGAGCGTCGATCCCGACCGTTTGCGCCTGCTTCCCCCGGAGTGACCCCGCGCGGCCGTGCGCGGCGCGGTCGCGGCTTGAAGTCCTGTCTCCCGCCGCGTCGTGGGCGTGCGGGCCCCTCGTCTTTTTTGTATTTCCTTGCCTTACGGAGTGTCCGGCCATGACCGATTTCGAGACCCGCCTGTTCATCGACGGTGCCTTCGTCGCGGGTGAAGGCGCGATGGAAACCGCCTTCGATCCGGCGCGCGGCACGCCGCTGGCCGAGGTCGCCTCCGCCTCGCGCGGGCAGGTCGACGCGGCGGTGGAGGCGGCGGCGCGCGCCTTCGCCGACTGGCGGCGCACGACGCCGAAGGAGCGCAGCCGCATCCTCTGGGCCATCGCCGACACCATCGAGGCCAACGCGGACGCCCTCGCGCGCGTGGAATCGCTCAATGCCGGCAAGCCGCGCCGCTTCGTGCTGGCCGGAGAACTCGCCAATGTCGCGGATGTCTTCCGCTTCTACGCGACGGCCGTGCGCAACATGCCGGGCATCGCGGCGAACGGCTATCGCTCGGACACGATGACCTCCATGTTGCGCCGCGACCCCATCGGCGTCGTCGCCTCCATCGCACCGTGGAACTATCCGCTGCTGATGGCCGCATGGAAGCTGGCGCCGGCGCTGGCCGCCGGCAACACCGTGGTGATCAAGCCGTCCGAGAACACGCCGCTCAGCCTTATCGCGCTCGCCCGCCTGCTCGAGCCGCTGCTGCCGCGCGGCGCGGTCAACGTGGTGTGCGGCAACGGTCCGGACGTCGGCCAGCATCTGATCTCGCATGACCTTGTGCGCATGATTTCGCTTACCGGCGACGTGCGCACGGGTCGCGCGATCCTGAAGGCCGCCGCCGGTGAGCGCATCAAGCGCACCCATCTGGAGCTCGGCGGCAAGGCGCCGGTGATCGTGCTCAAGGACGCGGATCTCGACGCGGTCGCCGCCACCCTGCGCGAGGCGAGCTTCTACAACGCCGGCCAGGACTGCACGGCCGCCTGCCGTGTGCTGGTGGCGACGGAGGCCGCCGAACCGCTGGCGGAGCGCCTGACGGAGATGGTCGGCAGCCTCGTCTACGGCGAGCCGGAGCGCGACGACGTGGAGTTCGGCCCCGTTATCAGCGCCCGCCAGCAGGAACGCATCGCCGGCTTCGTCGAGCGCGCCCGCGCGGGCGGTGCCGAGATCCTCGCCGGCGGCAGCACGGGCACGGGCGCCGGCTTTTTCCACGAGCCGACGCTGGTGCGCGCGCCGATTGACGCGGAAATCGTGCAGAAGGAAGTCTTCGGCCCGGTGGTGACGCTGACGCCCTTCGAGACGCCGGAGCAGGCGCTCGGCTGGGCCAATGCCTCCGAATACGGTCTGGCGTCCTCGGTGTGGTCGCGCGACGGGCAGGCGGCGATGCGCATCGCAAACGCGCTCGACTATGGCGTCACCTGGATCAACACCCACGGGGTGTTCGCCACAGAGATGCCGCATGGCGGCACCAAGAACTCCGGCTATGGCTCGGACCTGTCGATGCAGTCGCTGCTCGACTACACCCAGGCCCGGCACGTGATGATCGCGTCCTGACGGGCGTCACGGCCGGGCGGAGATCTTCCGTGGCGGGCCCGGGTCCAGTATGTCTCAAGCCCGGGGACGGGGCGCGCGCGCTTGCGGCCCCGACCCCGAGCGACAGCTGAGCGGAACGGCCCCATGCGTCTGGTGGACATGAAGACCTTCGTCGTGCTGGCGCGCAACCGGCACTTCGGGCGCACGGCGCAGGAGCTCAACACCACCCAGCCGGCGATTTCCTCCCGTCTGGCGGCCATCGAGCGCGAGATGGGCGGGCGGCTGGTGAACCGGGGCGATGGCCGGTTCACGCTGACGGCGGACGGCGAGCGGGTGCTCAGGCATTTCGAGGCGGTGCTGAGCGGCATCGACAGTCTTAAGGAAACGCTGGCCGGCGCCGACCACCGCAGCCAGGAACCGCTGCGCCTCGGGGCCATCGATTCGGTGTCCTCGACCTGGCTGCCGCAGCTCATCGACGCGCTGCACCAGCAGTTTCCGGGACTGAAGATCGAGCTGACCGTCGACGGCACCAAGCCGCTCGTCGCCGGCATGCGCAAGGGCGAGTTCGACCTGATCTTCTGTCTGCACCCGGTGCTGGACGAGGGGTTTCGCAGCTACAGCGCCTGCGTCTTCCAGATGAGCTGGGCCGGCTCGCCGACGCTGATCGATCCCGAGCGCGTCTATTCGGTGCGGGCACTCGCCGATCTGCCGATCATCTCCTTTCCCAAGAATTCGCCGCCCTATCAGATGGTCGCGCCCTATTTTCACGACGAACAGGCGCTGGCGTCCAAGCTGACCAGCTGCAATTCGCTGTTCGCGATCATCAACCTGATGATCGACGGCTTCGGCGTCGGGGCCGTGCCGACCGTCACCATCTGGCGGGAGCTGGAGATGGGGCTTCTCAAGACGCTGTCGGTGACGAAACGCTTCCCCGCCATGCAGATCATCGCCTCCTATCAGGCGGGCCTGCGGCAGGACTTCATCGCCCAGGTGGTGCGTCAGGCCAAGCGCAGCGCCGCCGACTATTGCGCCGGCGTGGCCCCCGGCATGGTTTGGATCGACTGACGCGGCTTCAGTCGCCGCAGCGGTCCGCGCCGTAGAGCGGGGCGTCGGCGTGCGGGTGGGTGCGGCGCTCGAACTCCAGGGTCGACCGGGCAATTCCGAAGCGTTGCGCCAGCAGCATCTTGATCTCGGCCTTGACCGGCTCCAGCCGCTCCCAGGCGTCGTCGTCCAGAACGACATGGGTGTCGAGCGCGACGGCGTGTTCCTGCATCTGCCAGAGACGGACCTGATGGACGTCGGCGACGCCGTCGACGGCGCGCAGGGCGGCGATCACCGCGCCGCTGTCGATGTGCGGCGGGCTGCCCAGCATCAGCGTGCGCACCGGTCCGCCGATCTCGGAGCCCGCGAGATAGAGAATGTAGAGCGCGATCAGGAGGGTGAGGGCCGGGTCGACCCAGCGCATGTCGTACAGCAGGATCAGCGCCCCGCCCGCCACGACGGCGACGGAGGACAGGGCATCCGACAGATTGTGCAGGAAGAGCGCGCGGATGTTCACGCTGTCGCGCTGCATCGAATAGGTGAGCAGGGCCGTCAGCGCATCCACGACGAGCGCCACGCCACCGAGCAGGATGACGGTCCAGCCCGCCACTTCGGGCGGGTCCGCAAGCCGCATCGCGCCTTCATAGACGAGATAGAGCCCGACCAGGATCAGCGTGGTGTAGTTGATCAGGGCCGCGACGATCTCGATCCGTCCGTATCCGAAGGTCATGCGCGCGTCGGGCGGGCGCCGCGCGATCCTGCGGGCCGCGAAGGCGATGACCAGCGAGGCCATGTCGGAGAGATTGTGCAGGGCATCGGCGATCAGGGCGAGACTGCCGGACAGCAGGCCGCCGACCACCTGCGCCAGCGTCAGCAGCGCGTTGGCCCAGATGGCGAGCGCCACCCGGCGGTCGCCGCTATGCGGGTCGAGATGCGCATGTCCCCCGTGGTGCGCGTGGTGCTCGCGATGCCCGTGGTCATGGCCCGCATGCCGGTGCGTGTCGTGTGGCAAGTGTTTCTCCGTGTCGCGCCTCACAGGCTGCGCATGATTTCGCGTGCCGCCTCCATCGCGACCGGAGCGGCGGTGCGCGTGAAGTCTTCCGGCGTCCATTCGTGGGTCGAGGCGCCGATATGAATGGCGGCGACCGGCACGCCGTCGCATCTGACGGGGACACCCAGCGCCACCTCGCCGCGCACGAATTCGTCCACGACGACGGCATGTCCGTCGTGGCGGGCGGCGCGCACCCGCGCCAGGATGGTGTCGGGCTCTGTCAATGTCTGCGGCGTATAGGCCGGCAGCTCCGCGTGGCTGAGCAGCCCGCGGACCTCCTCGTCCGTAAGGGCGGAAAGCACCGCCCGCCCGCCGGCGGTGCAGAACAGCGGAACGCTGTGCCCCACGAGCGTGGCGAAGAAGGTCTCGCGCTTGCTCTGCATCCGCAAGGCGTAGATCAGCCGGTGACCGTCGAACAGGCTGAGATCGACGCGCTCGCGGATCGTCTTGCGCAGTTCCAGAAGCACCGGCGTCGCCCGTTGCACGACCGGATCGAGACGCAGCACGTCGAGCGTGTGATCGAGCAGGCGCAGGCCGGGAAGATAGCCGCGGTCATCGAGGCTACGCCGGATGTAACCCAGCTTCATCAGCGTGTGGACCAGCCGCTGGCTGGCGGAGCGGTCGAGACCGGCACGCCGGGCGATCTCGGTCAGGCTGAGCGGACCGTTGCAATGGTGAAAGGCGCTCAGAACCTGCATCGCTCGCGCCGCCGACCGCACGAAGAGGCTGTCGCCCTCCGCCGATGGAAAGGCGATTGCCTCCGACGGATCCGCCCGAAGTGTGCTCTTCAATTTTCTTCCCCCGCTTGACAGGTCCGCGAAAGACAGGTCAGCATGATCGATAATCAATATGATTGTATCGTATATCGATACAGCGCACGAACGACAAGACCTGGCGAACAACAAAAACAATCGCCTTCCAGATCCAGTGCCGTGAACACACGGAGGGGACCATGCGAGTCGCTTTGGCCGGCTTTCTGCATGAAACCAATACCTTTGCCCCGACCCCGGCGGACGGGGAGGCCTTTCGCCATGGCGGAGGTTACATCCCGATGACGCGCGGGGCGGCGCTGCTGTCCGCGGCCCGGGGCGTGAATCTCGGCATCTCGGGCGCGCTCGCGGTGGCGGAGGCGCGCGGCTGGGACAGGGTGCCGGTGCTGTGGACCGGGGCGATCCCCTCCGCCCATGTCACGCGTGCCGCCTATGAGGAGATCGCCGGCGAGATCGTGGACGGGATCGCCCGGGCGGGCCGGCTCGACGGCGTCTTTCTCGACCTGCACGGCGCCATGGTCGCCGAGCATCTGGACGACGGCGAGGGCGAACTGGTGCGCCGCATCCGCGCGGTCGTCGGGCCGCAGGTGCCGATTGCCGCCGCGCTGGATCTCCACGGCAACATTTCAGAGAGCTTCGTCGCGGGCGTGGATGCGCTCGTCGGCTTCCGCACCTATCCGCATGTCGACATGGCGGACACGGGCGCGCGGGCGGCGGAACTCCTGCATGCGATCATGACAAGCGGCGTCCGCCCGGCCAAGGCGATGCGCCGCATGTCCTATCTGGTGCCGATCCCCTTTCAGTCGACGATGATGGCCCCCGGCGACGCGCTCTATGCGGACCTCGACGCGGTCGAGGCCGCCGGGGCGCAATCCGCGTCACTGTTCATGGGGTTCCCGGCCGCCGACATTCCCGATTGCGGTCCGGTGGCGGTGGCGCTGGCCCCGACGCAGGCCGAGGCGGAGCGGGCCGTCGAGCGGATCGCGACCGCCTATGAGGCGGCGGAACCCCGCTTCGCGACCCGCGCGCCCGAGGCCGACGATGCGGTCGCGCAGGCGATCCGGCTGGCGCGGCAAGCCGACGGGCCCGTCGTCATCGCCGATCCCCAGGACAATCCGGGCGCCGGCGGCGTCTCCGCCACCACCGGACTCCTGCGTGCCCTGATCGCGGCGGACGCGCAGGGTGCGGCCATCGGGTTGATCGTCGATCCCCGCGCCGCGCGGCGCGCCCATGAGCTGGGCGTCGGCGCGCGGGCGCGGTTTTCCCTCGGCGGACATCCGGATCTCGCCGACGCGCCGCCGCTCGAGGTGGAGGCGAGCGTCGAGCATCTCGCCGACGGCCGCCTGCATGCGACGGGGCCCTACTACGGCGGCACCCGGCTCGATCTCGGGCCGTCGGCCTGTCTGCGCATCGGCGGCGTGCGGGTGGCGGTCGCAAGCCGTATCGCGCAGATGGCCGACCGGGAGATGTTCCGCATGGTCGGCATCGAGCCGGAGGCGCAGGCCATTCTCGCGGTCAAGAGCGCGACGCATTTCCGCGCCGATTTCGCGCCCGTCGCCGCGCATATCCTCGTCGCGCGGGCGCCCGGGCCGGTGCCGGTCGATCCGGCTGATCTCGCCTTCACGCGCCTGAGACCGGGTCTCAGGCTTTCCCCGCTCGGCCCCGCTTTCGGGGACGCGCGTGCCGCGCCGGCACGCACCGGTCGCGATCCCGTGGTCGCGATCCAAGACTGAAAAAGAAGATCAACTCCAACCAGAGGTTCGAGATGAGCACATACATGAAAGCGTTTATGCCGAAGCGGGCGCTTGCCGCCGCGCTTCTGTCATGCGCCGCCGCCTTCGCGCCGGTATCGACGGCGCAGGCGGAGGACGTGACCGTCACGGCGGTCATGCATTCCGGTCTGCGGGTGCTGGACCCGGTGATCACCACCGCCCACATCACCCGCAACCACGGCTACATGATCTACGACGTGCTGACGGCCGTGGACGAGAACTTCCAGCCGCAGCCGCAGATGGCGGACTGGACGGTGTCCGACGACGGTCTGACCTACACCTTCACCCTGCGCGACGGGCTGATGTTCCATGACGGCGCGCCGGTCACGGGCGCGGATGTGGTGGCCTCGCTGACGCGCTGGGGCAAGCGCGATTCCGGCGGCCAGCTCATCTTCGACGTGACCGAAAGCCTCGAGGCCACGGACGACAAGACCGTCGTGTGGACGCTGTCGGAGCCGTTCCCGCCGCTGATGAACGTGATCTCCAAGCAGTCGGCCGTGCCGCCCTTCATCATGCCGGCGCGCGTCGCCGCCACCTCGCCCGACGAGACCATCACCGAATACATCGGCTCCGGCCCCTTCGTCTTCGTCACGGACGAGTATGAGCCCGGCGTCTCGGTGACCTACGAGAAGTTCGACGACTACGTGCCGCGCGAGGAGGAGCCGTCCTGGATGGCCGGCGGCAAGCGCGTCAACGTCGACCGCGTGGTGTGGACGACCATGCCCGACAGCCTGACCGCGATCAACGCGCTGGCCGCCGGCGAGATCGACTATCTCGAGCAGGTGCAGATCGACCTGCTGCCGATTCTCGACAGCGCGCCCGACGTCACCGTCGAACAGCGCGATCCGCTCGGCTATGTGACCATCGGCCGGCCGAACTTCCTGCATCCGCCCTTCGACAACAAGAAGATCCGCCAGGCCGCGCTCTACGCGCTCAGCCAGCAGGATGTGCTCGCCACCATGATGAGCCGCGAGGAGTACTACAACATCTGCGGCGCGATCTTCGGCTGCAACACGCCGCTCGGCGACGAGTCGGGCGCGGAGCCGATCACCGCCGGTGCGCAGCCGGACAAGGCGAAGGCGCTGCTCGAGGAGGCGGGCTATGACGGCACCCCGATCGTGCTGATGCAACCGACCGACGTGGTGTCGCTGACCAACCAGCCCGTGGTCGCGGCCCAGGCGCTGCGCGAGGCCGGCTTCAACGTCGACATGCAGCCCATGGACTGGCAGTCGGTGGTCCAGCGTCGCGCCCAGCAGAACCCGCCGAGCGACGGCGGCTGGAACATCTTCTTCACCAACTGGATGGTGCCGGAGGTGTCCGACCCGCTGATCAACGTCATGGTCAACGGACGCGGCGACGATGCGTGGTTCGGCTGGCCGACCGACCCGCGGATCGAGGAACTGCGGGCCGAGTTCGTCAAGGCGGCCGACGATGCCGGGCGCAAGGCCGTCGCCGTCGAGATCCAGAAGCATGTGATGGACAACGTCAATTACATCCATCTGGGCGAATACAAGATGCCCCAGGCACGGCGCAACACGATCCAGGGCATCCTGCCGACCCCGGTTCCCGTGTTCTGGAACGTGACGAAGAGCGCGGAGTGATCCGCCACCCGGGGGCGCGCCAGCGCGCCCCCGGTCCCGCGCGCGCGCGCGCCCCGCGCGTGTTTCGCGTCCAAGACCGTCCGGATAAGGCACACGTCCATGCTCGGCTATATTCTCAAGCGGGTGCTCGCGACGATACCGGTCATGGTGATCGTCGCCGTCTTCGTCTTTCTGCTCCTGCGCCTGACCCCCGGCGACCCGGCCGCGATCCTCGCCGGCGACGCCGCGACGCCCGCCCAGCTGGAGCGGATCCGCGACCGGCTCGGGCTCAACGATCCGCTCTATGTGCAGTTCGTCACCTGGGTGGGGCAGTTGCTGCGCGGCGACCTCGGCACCTCGCTGATCTCCAACACCTCCGTGTCGGGCATGATCGGCGCCAGGCTGGGTCCGACGATCAACATCGCGCTGATGACCATCGTCATTTCCGTGGCGCTGGCCGTGCCGATGGGCGTGATTGCCGCCTGGCGGCACAAGAGCTGGGTGGACTTCCTGGTGATGTCCTTCTCGGTGCTGGGCTTCTCTGTGCCGGTCTTCGTCATCGGCTACATCCTGATCCAGATCTTCGCCATCGATCTGCGCTGGGTTCCGGTGCAGGGCTACCGACCGCCCTCGGACGGCATCGGTGCCTTCTTCTCCCGCGCGATCCTGCCCTCGCTGACGCTCGCAACGATCTATGTCGCGCTGATCGCGCGCATGACCCGCGCCTCGATGCTGGAGGTGCTCGGCGAGGACTACATCCGCACCGCCCGCGCCAAGGGGGTGCGCGAGAACGTGGTGCTGTTCCGCCACGCGCTGCGCAATGCCGCCGTGCCCATCCTGACCATCATCGGCACCGGCTTCGCGCTGCTGATCTCCGGCGTCGTCGTGACCGAAAGCGTGTTCAACATCCCCGGCATCGGCCGGCTGACCGTGGATGCGATCCTGGCCCGCGACTATCCGGTGATCCAGGCGATGATCCTGCTGACGGCGGGCATCTACGTGGTCGTGAACCTGCTGGTCGACATCTCCTATTCCTTTTTCGACCCGAGGATCCGCTACTGACATGGCCGAGACAACTCCCTCCCGCCACAGCGCGTTTCAGGTCCTCACTGGCCTCTTCTCGCTGCCCGCCGGGGCGCGGCTCGGCATCGGCCCGGCGATTGCCGCGGCGGTGCTCGTCGCCATCGTCCTGGCCTCGCTGTTCGCGCCGCTCTACGTGCCCTACGATCCGCTGTCGATGAACTCGATGATGCGGCTGAAGCCACCGTCGGACGCGCATCTGCTGGGCACCGATCCCTTCGGCCGCGACATCTTCAGCCGGGTCATGACCGGCGGCCGCGTGTCGCTGCTGATCGGCATCGGCGCGGCGGTGACCAGCGTCGTGATCGGTCTGGCGATCGGTCTTGTCGCGGGCTTCTTCCGCACCGCCGACGACATCATCATGCGCATCATGGACAGTCTGATGGCCATTCCGGCGATCCTGCTGGCCATTGCGCTGGTCGCGCTCAACGGGCCGAGCCTCGGCTCGGTGATCATCGCCATCACCGTGCCGGAGGTGCCGCGCGTGGTGCGTCTGGTGCGCTCGGTGGTGCTGTCGGCGCGCGAGGAACCCTATGTGGAGGCGGCCATCGCACTGGGCTCCTCCATGCCGAAGATCCTGGTGCAGCACCTGTTGCCCAACACGCTGGCGCCGCTGATCGTGCAGGGCACCTACATCTGCGCCTCAGCGATCCTGATCGAGGCGATCCTGAGCTTCCTCGGCGCCGGCGTCTCCACGGAGATCCCCACCTGGGGCAACATCATGGCCGAGGGGCGCAGCTACTTCCAGATCAAGCCCGGCCTGATCTTCTGGCCCGGCCTGCTGTTGTCGCTGTGCATCCTGTCGATCAACCTCCTGGGCGACACCGCGCGCGATCTGCTCGATCCGCGCATGAAGAAGCGGGAAGGCTGAAATGCAGTTCAAGCAACGCGATTTCGCGCAAGCCCCCCGGGTTCTGACCATCCGCGACCTGAAGGTCGGCCTCGTCGGCCGGCCGGACGCCCAGCCGGTGCTGAACGGCATCGACCTCGACATCCGCGCCGGCGAGACCCATTGCCTCGTCGGCGAGAGCGGGTCGGGAAAATCCGTCACCTCGCTCGCCGCGATGGGCCTGCTGCCGAAGGGCGCGCTCGCCGTGACGGGCGGGCGCATCGCCCTCGACGATTTCGAGATCACCACGGCAACGCCGGCCCAGATGCGCGATCTGCGCGCCAGGCGCATGTCGATGATCTTCCAGGAACCGATGACGGCGCTCAACCCGGTCCTGCGTGTCGGCGATCAGATCGAGGAAGTGCTCAAGATGCACACCGATCTGTCGCCGGCCGAGACGCGCGAGCGCACGCTCGACATCATGGATCAGGTGCATCTTCCCGACGTGAAGCGCATCTATGCCTCCTATCCCTATCAGCTGTCGGGCGGGCAGCGGCAGCGCATCATGATCGCCATGGCGCTGGTGCTCGATCCCGCGCTGCTGATCGCCGACGAGCCGACCACCGCGCTCGACGTGACCACCCAGCTCCAGATCCTCAAGCTGATCGAGGAGATGCAGGAGGCGCATGGCACGGCGGTGCTGTTCATCACCCACGACATGGGCGTGGTGGCGGAGATCGCCGACACGGTGAGCGTCATGCAGGCCGGCACCATCGTGGAAACCGCCCCGATCCGCGAGCTCTTGAGCCAGCCGAAGGAAGACTACACCCGCAAGCTGCTGACGGCCGTGCCCAATCTCACGCCGCGGCCGGCGCGCCCGTCCACGGCGGACCGCCGCGTGCTGGACGTGGAGAAACTCGACAAGACCTATGGCGGCGGCGGGATCTTCCGGCGCAGGGAGGGCGTGCCGGCGGCCCGCGACGTCACCTTCGCCATCGACGCGGGGCGCACGCTCGGCATCGTCGGCGAAAGCGGCTCGGGCAAGTCCACCGTGGCGCGCTGCATCATGCGGCTGATCGACCCGAGCGGCGGCGAGGTCACCATCGCCGGCTCGGAGATCTCCCGCCTGTCGCGCCGCCAGCTCCAGCCGCACCGGCGCCACTTCCAGATCGTGTTTCAGGATCCCTACCGCTCGCTCAATCCGCGCTGGACCGTCGGCCGCAGCCTGTGCGAGGGGCCGATCAACTTCGGCACGCCGAAGGCGGAGGCGATGGAGCATGCCGCCGAACTGATGGATCTGGTGAGCCTGCCGCGCGATGCGCTGCAGCGCTATCCGCACCAGTTCTCCGGCGGCCAGCGCCAGCGCATCGCCATCGCCCGCGCGGTGGCGATGAGGCCCGACCTGCTCGTCGCCGACGAGGCGGTCTCCGCCCTCGACGTCAGCGTCCAGGCCCAGGTGCTCGACCTGCTCGACGAGGTGCAGGAGACCTTCGGCATCGCCATGCTGTTCATCACCCACGACCTGCGCGTCGCCGCGCAGATCTGCGACGAGGTGGTGGTGATGCAAAAGGGCCGGGTCGTCGAGAAGGGTCCCGCCGGCGAGGTTCTGTCCCGTCCCTCCCATGCCTATACGCGCAGCCTGATCGAGGCGGCGCCTGGCCGGCACTGGGATTTCGCAAACTTCCGGCCCGTCGAGGCGGCGGCCGGTGTGTCAGGAGGTGTCGCATGAGTGTCATTCCCAGCATCCAGGCCTTCGCGGAGGATCTCACGGAGATCCGCCGCGACCTGCACGCCCATCCCGAACTCGGCTTCGAGGAGACCCGCACCGCCGGGATCGTCGCGGCGAAACTGCGCGAGTACGGCGTCGACGAGGTGCATGAGGGGCTCGGCGGCACCGGCGTCGTCGCCCTCATCAAGGGCAAGGGCGGCGGCAACCGGCGGATCGGCCTGCGCGCCGACATGGACGCGCTGCCCATCGAGGAAACCTCCGGCGTGCCCTATGCCTCGCGCAATCCCGGGCGCATGCACGCCTGCGGCCACGACGGTCACACGACCATGCTGCTCGGCGCGGCGCGCCATCTGGCCGCGACGCGCGATTTCGACGGCACGGCGGTGCTGGTCTTCCAGCCGGCGGAAGAGGGGCTTGGCGGCGCCCGGCGGATGATCGCCGACGGGCTCTTCGAGCAGTTCCCCTGCGACGAGATCTACGGCATGCACAACGACCCCAACGCGGAGCCGGGGACCGTCACCGTGACGCCGGGTCCCGCGATGGCGGGAGCGAGCTTCTTCGACATCACGGTGCGCGGCACGGGCAGCCATGCCGCCATGCCGCACCAGTCGCGCGACCCGATCGTCGCCGCGACCGCGCTGGTGCAGCAGATCCAGACGGTGGTGAGCCGCAACGCGCCGCCGACCAAGCCGCTGGTCGTCTCGGTGACGACCATCAACGCGGGCAGCGCCTACAATGTGGTGCCGGACCGCGCGACGATCAGCGGCACGATCCGCTACTTCCACGACGACGTGATCGCCATGGCCGAACAGCGCATGCGCGATCTCTGCGCCGGACTGGCGCAGGCGCATGGCGTGGAGATCGATGTCGACCTGCGCAACGTCTTCGACGTGCTGATGAACGATCCGGAGCTGTCGGAGGCCTATGTGGCGGCGGCCCGCGACGTGGTCGGCGCCGACAACGCCACTCTGACGAACGATCAGATGACCGGCTCGGAGGACTTCGCCGACATGCTCAAGGTGGTGCCCGGGGCCTATTGCCGGGTCGGCCACGCCGGCAATGTGCCGCTGCACAATCCGGCCTTCGTGCTGGACGACGACATCCTGCCGGTCGGGGCCTCGGTCTACGCGCGCATCGTCGAGACCCGCCTGCCGCGCGAGGGCACAGCCGGCTGATTTCGCCGGCGCCGTCGCGCTGTTCTTCTTCGAGGATTTTCAGACACCGCCGGGCACTCCGCCCGGCGGACACGGGAGGTTTTTGCCATGACCGACGTTCTTTCCCTGCCCTTCGACACCGAGGAGATGATCGCGGGCCTCAAGCCCTGGATCGAGACCGAAAGCCCGACCTTCGACGCCGCCGCCGTCAACCGGATGATGGATCTGGTGCAATACGAGATGGCGGCGATGGGCGCGCGGGTGGAGCGCATTCCGGGCCGGCTGGGGCTCGGCGATTCCGTGCGCGCGACCATGCCGCATCCGCGCGCCGGCGAGGGCGGTATTCTGCTGCTCGGCCACATGGACACCGTCCACCCGCTCGGCACGCTGGACGTTCTGCCCTTCCGCCGCGAGGGCGACGTCTGCTACGGCCCCGGCCTGATGGACATGAAGGGCGGCAACTACGTCTATCTCGACGCGCTGCGAAAGATCCTCGCCGCCGGCATCGAGACGCCGCTGCCGGTGACGGTGCTGTTCACGCCCGACGAGGAGATCGGCACGCCGGCCACGCGCGACCTGATCGAGACGGAGGCGAAGCGTCACAAATACATTCTCGTGCCCGAGCCGGCGCGGCCCGACGGCGGCGCGGTGATCGGCCGCTATGCGATTGCGCGCTTCAATCTCCAGGCGCGCGGACGGCCGAGCCATGCCGGCTGGCAATTGTCGGAAGGCCGCTCGGCGATCGCCGAGATGGCGCGCAAGGTCGCCGAGATCGAGGGCATGACCACGGAGGATTGCACCTTCTCCGTCGGCGTCTTCCATGCCGGGCAATGGGTCAACTGCGTCTCCTCCGTGTGCGACGCGGAGGTGCTGACCATGGCCAAGACCCAGGCGCTTCTCGACGAGGGCGTGGCGCGGATGATGGCGCTCGGCACCGACGAGGGCGAGGTGACGCTTGAGGTGCGCCGGGGCGTGACGCGGCCCGTCTGGGAGCCGGATCAGCCCGGCACGATGGAGATGCTGGCGCTTGCCCGCGAGGTCGCCGGCGAGATCGGCTTCGAGATCAGCGCGGCCTCAGCCGGCGGCGGGTCGGACGGCAATTTCACCGGCCATCTCGGCCTGCCGACGCTCGACAGCATCGGCGTGCGGGGCAAGGGCCTGCATACGCTCGGCGAGCACATCTATGTCGACAGTCTGGTGGAGCGCGCGCGTCTCGCCGCCGGTCTCTACTGCCGGCTGGGGGCCTGACATGTCGCGGGCCCTGTCGCGGTCGATGGAGATCCGCAAGCATGTCGTCACCACGCCTCACGGCGTGGTCGCGGCGCAGCACCGGCAGGCGGCCGAGGCCGGGGCGGAGGTTCTGCGCGCCGGCGGCGACGCGGTGGATGCGGCGGTCGCCTGCGGCTTCGTCTGCGGCGTGCTGGAACCGTGGATGTCGGGCCCCGCCGGCGGCGGCGGCGCGATCCACTGGCGCGCCGACACCGGCGAGGCGCATGCGCTCAATTTCGGCATGCGCGCGCCCGATGGCTTGAAGGTCGAGGACTTCCCGCTGTCGGGCGAGGGGGTCGCCGGCGACCTCTTTCCCTGGGAGCGGGTGGTCGAGGACCGCAACGTGCTCGGTGCCAAGGCCGTCGCCGTTCCTTGCGTCACCGACGGCCACGCGGCGGCGCATCGCCGCTGGGGCCGTCTGCCCTGGCGCGATCTGCTAGCCCCCGCCATCGCGCACGCCCGGGAGGGCATGGCGGTCGACTGGTATGCGGCGCTGGTCATTGCCAGCGCCACGCGCGATCTGGCGCGCGACCCCGACGCGGCGGCGCTGTTCCTGCTCGACGGCCAGTGGCCGCGCCCCTGTCCCTGGACGGCCACGGTCGAGGATCGCCTCGACCAGTCGCGCATGGCCGACAGTCTCGACAGTCTGGCCCGGGACGGCGCCGAGGCCCTGCACGGCGGCGATCTCGGAGATGCAATGGCGCGCGATATCCGCGACAAGGGCGGATATCTGACGCGCGAGGATCTGGAAACGACCCGCGCGCGGTTCGAAACGCCGCTCGCGGTGCCCTACCGGGACGCGCTGTTTCACGTCCTTCCCGGTCTGACGGCCGGGCCGACCTTCGCCCACGCCATGGAACGCCTGTCGCATGAAACGCCGACCACACCCGATGACGCGTGCCCGGCGCATGCGCGCGCCCTGCGGTCCGCCTATCGCGCGCGCCTGTCGGGCATGGGCGCGGATGGCGAAATCCCCGAGGCGCCGGGCTCGACGACGCATTTCTCCGTCGTCGACCGTGACGGCAACATGGTCGCCCACACCCAGACGCTGCTGTCGCTCTTCGGCGCGCGGGTGGTCTCGCCCTCCACCGGGTTCCTGATGAACAACGGCATCATGTGGTTCGATCCGGTTCAGGGGCGGCCCAATTCGCTCGGGCCGGGCAAGCCGTGCCTGATGAACGTCTGCCCGGCCATCGGGGCGGCGGGGGATCGCCGCATCGCGCTGGGCGCGTCGGGCGGGCGCAAGATCGTTTCGGCGGTCGTGCAGATGGCCTCCTTCTTCGCCGATTTCGGACTGGATCTTGAGGAGATCTTCCACCGCCCGCGCATCGACGTCTCGGGCGGACCCGGCATCGTCGCCGACGCTGCCCTGCCCGAGCCGGTGATGGCGGCGCTTCGCGCGGTGGCGGAGGTCACGCCCGTGCGCCGCTCGCTGTTTCCCTATCCCTTCGCCTGTCCGGTGGCGGTGCTGGAAGACGCCGCCGGGCGCCACGGCATGAGCGAGATCATGTCCGCCTGGGGGGATGCGGTCGCCGAGTAGCGCGATTGGCCTGTGAAGAAGCCCGCCGTCACGCGACGGCGGGCTTCTTCGCGCGTTTCGGCACCGGGCCCATGACGCAGGCGACGGCGGCGAGCACCAGCGCGAGCGCGGCGAGCATGTTCCATGTCAGCGCGTCGCCGAGCAGCAGCACCGAACCGCTCACCCCGACGATGGGGGTCAGCAGCGTGCCGAGCGTCGCCTGTCCGACACTGAGCCGGCGCACGATCAGGAACCACATGGTCTGCGCGAGGCCGATGGAAAACACGATGTGATAGGCAAGCGCGCCGAGCACCGGGGCCGACAGGCCGGCCGGCGACGGAAGACCGCCGATGAGCGCGGCCGCCACGATCATCGGGAGGGCCGCCACCGCGTATTGCCAGCCCGTCACCACGATCATGCTCGACGTCCAGGTGGTACGCTTCATGACAACCGTGCCGAGCGCCCAGCTCACCGCCGCGCCGAGCATGAAGCCGACGCCAAGCGGGCTGAGGGCGGCCCCCCGCAGCGCATCGACCCCGAGCAGCACCGCGAGCCCCGCCATGCCGCAGGCCAGTCCGACCGCCTGACGCAGGCCGGGCCGTTCGCCGAGCAGCGGCCACGCCAGAAGAGCCGCCCAGGCCGGCATGGTGAAGGCGATGATCGCGGCGCGCGAGGTCGCCATGTTCAACTGTCCGAAGGCGGTGAACAGGTTGAAGGCGAGGATGTTCAGCATCCCCGCCATCAGGATCGGCAGGATCTCGCCGCGTCGCGGCAGCAACCCGCGCCGGCGCAGAACGGCGAGGGCGAAGAGGATCAGCGCGCCGGCCGAAAAGCCGATGGCGCGCAGCGGAACCGGCGGCACCTCGGCCAGTGCGATCTTCACCGCCGGCCAGTTGAGGCCCCAGAAGAGCCCGAGCAGGGCGACCGCCGCGAAGCGGCCCGCTGGAAGGTTCAGCACCTCGGGTTTCCGATGGGAGCGTCGAGGAACTCGACCTCCACGAAGGCCAGATCGGTGTCGGAGGCGTTGATCACATTGTGGCTGGTTCCGGCCGCGCGGCAGTAGCTGCGCCCGGGCACGAGGTCGGCCTCGGTGACGCTGCCGTCGGGATGCTCCAGACGCAGGGTTCCGGCGGTGAGCGGCACGATCACATAGGAATAGTCGTGCACGTGGTCCCCGGTTTCCGCGCCGGGCGCGAAGCGCCATTCGGTGACGCGGGTCAGGCCGTTTTCCAGATGATGCACGCTGGTGGCCTGCTGGCGGGCGGTCTCGGTCATGCTGTCTCTCCGTCGGGGGTGGTCCAACCGTCGAGGAAGCTCCCGAGGTTGGCGTTGAGGGCGTCGATGGCGTAGCCGCCTTCCTGGATGATCACGGTCGGAAGGCGCATGGCGCGCAAGATCCGCGCAAGGCGGGCGAAACCGGGCGTGGTGACGCCGAAGGCCGCCAGCGGATCGTGCATGTAGGTGTCGAAGCCGAGCGACAGGATCAGGATCTCCGGGCCGAAGCGGCCGATCTCCGCGCAGATGGCCTCAGTCTCGGCAAGGAAGGTCGCCTCGTCCGTGCCGAGCGGCAGCGGGCGGTTCAACGTGTAGCCGAGCCCGCGCCCCTCGCCACGCTCGTGCGCGTGGCCGGCCAGGAAGGGATAGAAGCCGTCCGGATCCGCATGGACGGAGGCGAACAGCACATCGTCGCGGTCGTAAAAGATCTCCTGCGTGCCGTTGCCGTGGTGCACGTCGACGTCGAGGATGGCGACCCGCGGCCGCTGGCCCCGGGCGGTGAGCAGGCTCAGGCACTCCTGCGCGGCGATGGCCGCGTGGTTCAGAAAACAGAAGCCGCCGGCCCGGTCGCGGCTGGCGTGATGCCCGGGCGGGCGGCACACGGCATAGGCGGTGTCCTCCGCGCCGGTGGCGACGAGGCGGGCGGCATGCACCGCGCTGTTGGCCGACCAGGCCGTCGCCCGCCAGGTGCCGGCGGCGATGGGGCAGGCGGTGTCGGACAGATGAAAGCCGGCCTGACCGACCACGTCGCGCGGGTAGGACTGCATTCCGGGTCCGCGAAACACATTGGGAATGACGGCGGGGCTTGCGTCCTCAAGCCGCGACCACCGCTCGTAGGCGGTCTCCAGGAACGCCAGATAG
Organism: Stappia sp.; assembly: GCF_040110915.1. Lineage (NCBI taxonomy): Bacteria > Pseudomonadati > Pseudomonadota > Alphaproteobacteria > Hyphomicrobiales > Stappiaceae > Stappia > Stappia sp. The sequence goes on from NZ_CP157793.1 coordinate 4,621,229, forward strand.
TCGCGGCTGTGCACGGCGGCGCGCGGACCCGGCCCATAGTCGGGCGGCAGGTCGGGCGCGAGGCCCCGCGCGCTCAGAAGCTCCACGATGGCGCGCGCGCGCTCCGGCTTTTCCGGCACCGGCCGGGGTTCGCCGCGAACGAGGAACCGCGGCGGCTCATGCAGCACGGCGTCGGGGTGATAGACGGTCCGCATCGCGCGAAACTCCCTTGCTTGCGTGGTGTCAGGCGCGCCCGGCCGTGTCGAGCACGGCATCGAACAGCACCGCGCAGCCCTGTGCGCCATGGTCGGGGACGATGTTCTCGCGCTCGTTGTGGCTGATGCCGCCCTCGCAGGGGATGAAGATCATGGCGGTCGGCACCTTGCGCGCCAGATAGACCGCGTCGTGGCCGGCGCCGGACACGATGTCGCGATGGGCGAAGCCGCGCGCCTCGGCGCTCGCCCGCACCCGGCCGATCAGCGTCGCGTCGAAGGCGGTGGAGGGGAACTGCCAGAAGTCGCGCACGGCCACGTCGAGCCCGAGCGCCGTGCCGATGTCGCCCGCGCGGGCGCGCAACGCCGCGTCCATGCGCCCGAGCACTTCCATGTCCGGATGACGCAGGTCGGCGGTGAGGAAACACTGGCCGGGGATCACATTGCGCGAATGCGGGCTGACGTCGAGGATGCCGACCGTGCCGCAGGCGTCCTCGCCATGGTCCAGCGCGACCTGACGCACGGCTTCGACGAGGCGGGCGGCGCCCACCAGCGCATCCTTGCGCAGGCGCATCGGCGTCGGGCCGGCGTGCGCCTCGCGTCCGGTGACGGTGACCTCGTACCAGCGCTGCCCCTGGGCGCCGGTGACGACGCCGATGGGCAGGCCGCAGTCTTCCAGCACCGGCCCCTGTTCGATATGCGCCTCGAAATAGGCGGCCATCGGGTGGTCGGTCGGATCGGCCGTGCCGCGATAGCCGATGCGCTCCAGCTCGTCGCCCAGGCGCGCACCATCCTGCCCGACCTTGTCGAGGATCTCCTGCAAGGTGAACTCGCCGGTGTACACGCCCGAGCCCATCATCGGCGGCGAGAAGCGCGCGCCTTCCTCGTTGGTCCAGGACACGACCTCGACGGGATGACGGGTCGCGATCCCGGCGTCGTTGAGGGTGCGGATCACCTCCAGCCCGGCGAGCACGCCGAAGACCCCGTCGAAGCGCCCGCCGGTCGGCTGGGTGTCCAGATGGCTGCCGATCACCACGGGGGGAAGGGCCGGATCGGTGCCGGCGCGGCGCGCGACGATGTTGCCGACCGCATCGACGGTGACGCTGCAGCCGGCGGCGCGGCACCAGGTTACGAAGAGATCGCGCCCGGCCTTGTCCTCGTCGCTCAGCGCCAGGCGGCGGTTGCCGCCTTTCGGCGTCGCGCCGATGGCGGCCATCTCCATCAGGGAGCGCCACAGGCGGGCCGCATTGATCGGCAGATCGGGGGTGAACACGGGCAGTGCGTCGGCGGATACGGTCATGGCTGTCTCGTTCGCTGGCAAAGGACATGCGCCGGCGTGTGGCGGCGCGGGACGCGGGAAGGTGAGGGCGGGGGGGCGGTCAGGCGGCGCGGGCGGCGTTGCGGGTGCGCACGCGCAGGGAGACGAGCGCGCGCACGGACCGCAGCGTCGGCGTGTCGACGCCGGCCATCTCCGCCAGCTCGATCACCGATCCGAGGATGGCGGGAAGCTCCAGCCGGCGTCCGGCCTCGTAGTCCTGCAGCATCGAGGTCTTGAAATCCCCGACGGCGGCGGCACTTTGCATGCGCTGCTCGATGTCTTCCTGGAAGGTCACGCCGAGCCTCTCGGCCACGGCGCGCGCCTCGCTCATCATGGCGACGCCGATCTCGCGCAGGCCCGGATCGGTGCACAGCGTGGTGAGCGTGGCCCCGGTCAGCACGCTGGTCGGGTTGTACCAGATGTTGCCGAGGAGCTTGGTCCAGACCTCCGCGCGGATGTCGGTCGTGGCGCGGGCCTGAAAACCGGCCTTGCCGAAGATGTCGGCGAGCGCGTCGATCTCCGGCAGGGGGCGTCCCGCAGGATCGCCGAACACGAAGCGCTGGCCGTCGATGTGGCGGATGCGCCCCGGGCCGTCGTTCTCCACCGCCACATAGGTGCAGGCGCCGACGATGCGCTGCGCGTCGAGGCTCTCCGACAGCGTGCCGTCCGGGTCGACCGAAGTCATGCGCCGGTCGGCCAGCGGGGCCGGCTGGGCATGCGGGTACCACCAGGGAATGCCGTTGATCATCGGCACGACGCGCGTGTGCGGGCCGCACAGGCTGGCCATGGTGGCCAGCACGCCGGGCAGCGCATAGGTCTTGACGCAGAGGATGATCACGTCCTGCGGTCCGGCCGCCACCGGGTCGTCGGTAACACGCACCTCATGGTGGCCGACGCGGTTGTCGGGGGAGACGACGAGCAGCCCCTTTTGCCGGATCTGCGCGGCGGTGGCGGCGCGCGCGACCAGCGTGACGTCGGCTTGCGCGGCCGTGAGCCGCGCGGCGAGCAGATTGCCCACCGCGCCGGCGCCGATGATCGCGATGCGCATCAGCGGGCCTCCCCCGGTTGCGCGGCGTGTGCCGCCGCATGTGCCGCCGCCCGGGTCGACCGTTGCGCGCCCTCGCCGAGCAGATGCGCCGGCACCTCCCAGTCGCGGCCGGGGATCGCGTCGAGCAGCGTGCGCGTGTACTCGTGCTTCGGGTTGGTGAACACCGCGCGGGCGGAGTCCATTTCCACGATCTTGCCGAGCCGCATCACCGCGATGGTGTCGCAGACCTGGGCGGCGACGCGCAGGTCGTGGGTGATGAAGAGCATCGACAGGTTCAGCCGGTGGCGGATGTCGTCGAGCAGGTTCAGCACCTGCGTCTGGACAGAGACGTCGAGCGCCGAGACGGGCTCGTCGGCGACGATCAGCTTGGGCTCCATGGCGAGCGCGCGGGCGATCGAGATGCGCTGGCGCTGGCCGCCGGAGAACTCGTGCGGGAAGCGGTCGGCGGCCGAGGCATCGAGCCCGACCAGTTCCAGCAGTTCGCGGGCGCGGGCGAGGGCCGCATCGCGGTCCTCGCCGAAGGCCACCGGCCCCTGCGAGATGATGTCGCCCACCTTGTGCCTGGGATTGAGCGAGGCATAGGGATCCTGGAAGATCATCTGGATGTCACGGCGGAACGGGCGGAACTGTCGCTTGGAGAGGCGCAGCAGGTCGGTGCCCTTGTAGTCGATCACGCCGCTGTCGGGCACGCTCAGGCCGACGAGGCTGCGCCCCAGCGTCGACTTGCCCGAACCGGATTCGCCGACGAGGCCGACGGTCTCGCCGGGATGGATGGTCAGCGAGATGTCGTCGCCGGCGACCACCTCGCGCCCCCTGGCGAACAGCCCGCCGCCGATGTGGAAGCGCTTGTTGACCTTCTCCGCCTTGAGCAGCGCGCCGCCCTGGCGGACGAAATCGTCGCGGTGCTCGATGTAATGCGGCACCGAGGCGATCAGGCCGCGGGTGTAGGGGTGCTGCGGATCGTTGAGGACCTTCGCAGCGGGGCCGATCTCCACCAGCCTGCCCTGCTGCATCACGGCCACGCGGTCGGCGATTTCCGCCACCACGCCGATGTCGTGGGTGATGAACATCACCCCCATGTGGCGCTCGTGCTGGATCGTCTTGATCAGCTGCAGGATCTGCTTCTGGGTCGTCACGTCGAGCGCGGTGGTCGGCTCGTCGGCGATCAGGATATCGGGCTTGAGGGCCAGCGCCATGGCGATCATCACGCGCTGGCGCTGCCCGCCCGACAGACGGAAGGGATAGCTGCGGCGCAATTCATCCGGATTGGGCAGGCCGACGTCCTCGAAGAGCTCCAGCACGCGCTGGCCGCGCTCCGCCTTGGACATCGGGCTGTGCACCCGCAACACTTCCTCGATCTGCTCGCCGACCCGCATCAGGGGATTGAGGGCGGTCATCGGCTCCTGGAAGATCATGCTGATGCGGCTGCCGCGCAGCGCGCGCTGGTCGGCCTCCGTCATCGTCACGATGTCGCGGCCCTTGAAGCGCGCCTCGCCGGCGACGACGCGCACATGCGGGCGGGGCAGCAGGCCCATCACCGCATGCGCGGTCATCGACTTGCCCGAGCCGGATTCGCCCACCACGCAGAGGATCTCGTTGGGATTGAGGGCGAGCGTCACGTCCTCGACCGCATGCGGCCGGTCGGCGCCCTCGGGCAGGGCGATGGAGAGCCCGCGCACGTCCAGAAGCGGTTGCGTCGGTTCGGTCATGGTCATTTCCCTTTGCGGCGCAGGCGCGGGTTGAGGGCGTCGTTGAGCCCCTCGCCGACCAGATTCAGGGCCATCACGGTCAACAGGATCGCGATGCCGGGGAAGAAGCTCATCCACCAGGCCTGACGGATCACGGTGCGCGCCGCGCCGACCATGTAGCCCCAGCTCATGGCGTTGGGGTCGCCGAGGCCGAGGAAGCTCAGCGAGCTTTCCAGCAGGATCGCGGTCGCGACCATCAGCGAGGCCGACACGATGATCGGCGACAGGCTGTTGGGCAGGATCTGGCGCAGGATGATGGTGGCGCTCGACTGGCCGCTGGTGACGGCCGCCTGCACGAATTCGCGCGAGCGCAGCGCCATGAACTCGCCGCGCGCCAGCCGCGCCAGCGGTGGCCAGCTGACGATGGCGATGGAGATCACGATGCTCTCCAGGCTGGGCGTGAAGATCGCCACAAGCACCACCGCCAGCACGAAGTTCGGCACCGTCTGGAACAATTCGGTGAAGCGCATGATGGCATCGTCCACCCAGCCGCCGTGATAGCCGGCGATGGCGCCCAGCACGACGCCGATGACGAGCGCCACGGCCGTCGACGTCAGGCCGACGAGCAGCGAGACGCGCGCGCCGTGCGCGATTCCCGCGGCGACGTCGCGGCCGAGCGTGTCGGCGCCCAAAAGCGCGTCCTCCGACATCGGCGGGGCGAAGGGCATGGCGGTCATGTCCCAGGGGCTGAAGGGGTAGAGCACGTCGGCAAGGGCGGCGAGCAGCACCACCGCGATGAGGATCGCGAGCCCCACGACGGCGCCCTTGTTGCGGGCGAAGGCTTTCCAGAAGTCCCGGCTCATCAGGAGACCTCCACGCGCGGGTCGACGAGGGAATAGAGGATGTCGGTGATGATGTTGAAGACGATCACCAGCACCGAGGTGATGAAGAAGATGCCGAGCAGCACCTGGTAGTCGCGTTGCAGCACCGCGTCGAAGGCGAGCCGTCCGAGGCCCGGCCAGGCGAACACGGTCTCGATCAGGATCGAGCCGCCGATCAGATGGCCGGCCTGGATGCCGGCGAAGGTGATGACCGGCAGGATGGCGTTGCGCAGGATGTGGCGGGCGACGATGGGGCCTTCGCGCAGACCCTTGGCCCGGGCCGTCTTGACGAAGTCCATGTCGCGCACCTCCAGGATCGAGGCGCGGGTGAGCCGCGTATAGACGGCCATGTAGAACAGGCCGAGCGTGACGACCGGCAGGATCATGTGCTGGACGATGTCCCATACGCGGGCGAACCCGGTGAGATTGGCGCCAATGGTCTCGTAGCCGAAGGCCGGCAGCCAGCCGAGATTGACCGAGAACAGCAGGGCGAGCATCAGCCCGACCCAGTAGATCGGCGTGGCGTAGGACAGGAGCGCGATCACCGTGATCGCCGTGTCGCCCCAGCGCCCGACGTTCATGGCCGCGAGCGTGCCCATCAGGACGCCGCCGACCAGCGCGAGCACGAAGGCGCTCAGCGTCAGCACGAGCGTCGCCGGCAGGCGCTCCATCATCAGGTCCCAGACCGGGCGCTGCTGGCGGTAGGAGAAACCGAGGTCGCCCTGCGCGACATTGCCGACATAGGAGACGAGCTGTTCGTGCAAGGGACGGTCCAGGCCGAACTGCTCGCGCAGCTGCGCGACGAACTCCTCGTCGGCGGCGCCGGCCTCGCCCGCCATCACCATCGCGGGGTCGCCGGGCGCGGCATGGACCAGAAGGAAATTCAGGATGACGATGGCCAGCAGAATGAACACTGCCTTGACCAGCCGTCGTCCGAGAAAGGAGGCGTATCCGGCCATAGGTCGGGTCTTCCTGTTCGGGTGCCGTGAGAAAACGGGGCGCGGCCGGGCAGGGGGCGGCGCGGTCCGCCGCCCCCGTCAACCGTCACGTCGTGACCGTCACTTCATGTCGAGCCAGGCGTCGGCGTAGGATTCGTTGACGCCGATCGCGGTGGTGGTCGAGCCCTTGAGGCGGGTGTCCTTCAGGGTCGGGAACTCCATCTCCATCAGCCAGGCGACGGGGACGTCCTCGACCAGGATCTTCTGCACCGCGCTGTAGAGCGCCTGGCGCTTCTCCGGATCGGTTTCCTGCGCGGCCTCGGCGAACAGGCGGTCCACCTCCGGGTTGTCGTAGCCCATGGTGTTGGAGAACATCACGCCCTTGCGGATGTTGTCCGAGATGTAGGTGCGGGCCACGCCCAGCGCCGGATCGCCGTACTGGTACAGGAAGTTGGTGGTCATCTCGTAGTCCCAGTTGGACACGCGCTGCACCCATCCGGCCGCGTCGGTGCTCTCCAGCACCACCTCGATGCCGACCTTGCCGAGCGACTGCTTGATGTATTCCGCCAGCCGGGTCCAGGTCTCGCCATAGGGCATGGGCAGGAAGCGGACGGTGGCGCGCACGCCGTCGGCGTCCGGCTCGAGGCCCATCTCGTCGAGCAGGGCGACGGCCTTGTCGCGATCGAGCGCATAGGGCGTGACGTCGGGCTCGTAGAACTTGGTGACCGAGTTGACCGGACCGGTCGGCACGCGGCCGAGCCCGAACCAGATGCGGTCGCGGATGAATTCGCGGTCCAGCGCATAGAGGATGGCCTGCCGGAAGCGCTTGTCGTTGAGCGGTTCGACCCGGTGGTTCATCTCGATCCAGGCCATCGGGGCGACGAATTCGTAGCCCTTCAGCTCAAGCTCCACATGCGGCAGCGCGGCCAGCCGCTGGACGTCGAACGGCTCGATGGCGTTGTACTGCGTCTGCTGGATGCTGCCGCTTTCCAGCGCCACGGCGCGCGAGGCGGCGTCGGGGATCACCTTGAAGTAGATCTCGTCCAGATACGGCTTGCCCTCCTGCCAGTAGGCGTCGTTGCGCGTCAGATGGATGTGGCTGCCCTTGACCCACTCCGCGAACTTGAACGGACCGGTTCCGATCGGCGTCCCGTTCATCGGATTGTTGCGGTAGTCCGTGCCCTGGTAGATATGCGCGGGCATCATCGGCGCGGAGGACACCTCGAAGGCCAGCAGGAACGCCGGGAAGGGCTCCTTCAGGCGGAACTCGACGGTGTGGTCGTCAAGCGCGGTGATCGATTCCGCACGCGAGAAATTGGCGCGGGCGCGCGGGTGGGTGTCCATCAGGAACTCCGAGGCGCTGAACACCACGTCATCGGCGGTGAAGGGCTCGCCGTCGTGCCAGGTCACACCTTCCTCCAGATGGAAGGTGTAGGTCTTGCCGTCCTCCGACACCTCCCAGCTCCTGGCGAGGCCCGGCTTCGGGCTGAGATCGAAGTCGTAGGTCAGGAGGCCCTCGTAGATCTTGCCGGCGACGGTCTGCGTGGGGCCCTGCTGGTTGAGGCCCAGAATGAGCAGCGGCGGCTCGGGCTGGACGACGATGTTGAGGGTGCCGCCGCGCTGCGGTTGCTCCGCGGCCTGCGCGGGGGCCGTGTGCGGGAGAAACCCGGTCGGGACGAGGGCGGCGGACAGCAGGGCTGCCGCCAGGATCTTTCGGAAGGGTCGCGGATGACTGTTCATGGTCGCTGTGCTTTTCCCTGATCTGGCTTGGTGGTTATCGGTTCGTTTGCATGCCGGCCGGCCCGGGTGGCGCCGAGAAGGGCGAGCCACCTGGCCGGTCCATCCCGCGTGCCGGCATGCGCGGCGGGACATCGGTGGAACGGCGGGCGGGTGCTAGCTGCGGTAGCCGTCCCCGTCCTCGCGTTCGATCCAGCGCAGGAGCGGCTCCCACTCCAGCGTGCCGGCGCGCGGGTATTTCTCCTCGTACTGACGCGCCGTGTGTTCGCAGACCTCTGCGGCGGGGAACACGAGCTCCCGCCCGCCGGACAGGGCGGCGATCTGCTCGCGGCAGCTTTGTTCGAAGTAATGGGCGAGGATCGCGGCCTCGCGCACGTCGCGGCCGACGGTGAGATAGCCGTGATTGCGCAGCAGCATGGTGTGATGCCGACCCAGATCGGCGGCGAGACGCTCGCGCTCCGCAAGGTCGAGTGCGATGCCTTCATAGGTGTGATATGCGAGGCGGTTGTACCAGCGCAGGCTGTGCTGGGTCAGCGGCAGCAGCCCCTCCTTCTGGGCGCTGACCGCCATGCCGGCCGTGGTGTGCAGGTGAATGACGCTGCCGGCATCGGGCCGCGCGTCGTGGATCGCGCTGTGGATGGTGAAGCCGGCCGGATTGCAGTCCCACTCCGTCTCTTCCGCGAGATTGCCGTCGGCATCGACCTTGACCAGATTGGAGGCGGTCACCTCGTGAAACATCAGGCCGTAGGGATTGATGAGGAAGCGGTCCGGCTCGCCGGGAACCCGGGCCGACATGTGCGTGTAGACCAGATCGGTCATGCCGAGCAGGTGGAACAGGCGGTAGGCGGCGGCGAGGTCGACGCGCGTCGCCCATTCCTCGGGGCTGACGCTTGCCTGTTTCGCCGGCGGTGCGGTGTCGCTTGGCGCGGTCACGTGGATACTCCGTTTTCTGGAAGAGGATTGTCTGAGTGGGGCCCGTCGGCGGGGGCGGCGCGACGCTCGACGCCGCACCAGGACGCGATGAACAGCGCCAGCACGCGGGTGACGTCACGCAGGCTGTCGAGCGAGACGGATTCGTCGATCCCGTGGATGTCGGAGGCCTGCGGTCCGTAGCAGGTGACCGGCATGTCGCCGTAGAGCCGGAAGAAGCGGGCGTCGGTCGTGCAGGTGGCGGCCAGATCCCGGGGGGTGTCGCCGCGCACCTGCCGGTGGCAGTCGGCGAGAAGGTCCATCATCGCGTGGTCGCGCTCGAGGACGCAGCCCTCCGCCTGGAATCCCCGATAGTCGATCGCGATCTCCGCCTTGCCGACCAGCGGATCCTCGCGCCGCGCGCGCGCGATCTCGCGCGCCACCGCCTCCTTGACCTCATGGATGCGCATCCCGGGATAAAAACCGATCCGCAGGTCGAGCGTGCAGCGGGTCGGCACCGAGGAGGCCCATTCGCCGCCCTGGATGCCGCCGAGGTTGAAGTTGACCGGGTGCGGATGGTCGGCGAAGGCCGGATGCTTGTGCGCGTCCGTGTTCCACCGCGCTTCCAGATCGCGCAGATGGGCGACGAGACGCATCGCGGCGTCGATGGCGTTGCAGCCGGCCGCCGTGTCCAGCGCATGGGCGGGCGTGCCGGTCACCGTCAGTCGCAGCCACAGCACGCCGAGCTGGGCGACCAGAAGACTATGATCGAAAGGCTCGGGAATGATCACCGCATCCGCCGTGTAGCCGCGATGCAGGCAGGCGAGCGCGCCGTTGCCGGTGCATTCCTCCTCGATGACCGATTGCAGATAGACCGGCGCGGCCGGCGCAAGCCCCAGATCGCCGAGCGCGGCGAAGGCGGCGGTATAGGCGACGATGCCCGCCTTCATGTCGCCGGCGCCGCGTCCGTAGAGCCGGCCATCGCGCACCGTCGGCTCGAAGGGCGGTGTGCGCCACAACTCCGCCGGTCCGGCCGGAACCACGTCGATATGTCCGTTGAGGATGAGGGACCGGCCCGTGTGCGCGGCCGGGCGGTGCACGCCGACAACGTTCTCGCGGCCCGCGTAGGGGAGGATCGACGGCGAATAGCCGGGTTCGCCGCGAAGGGCGTCCTCGTCCACCTCGAAGCGGTCGACGTCCAGGCCGAGGGCGTCGAAGGTCTCGGCCATCAGGGCCTGGGCGCCCGCTTCGGCGCCGAGGACGGAAGCTTTGCGCACCAGATCGCAGAGCAGGTCCACCGCCCAGCCGGCGCGGGCGTCGGCGGCCTCGATCAGCGCGGCGCGCAGCGCCTCCGGGCCGGCATCGCCGACGGGATCGTCAAGGGCAGCATCGGGCGTGCGCGCGCCATCGCGCGCGCCGCCACCGCCGCCCGGGGCGGGTCGGGTCATTGCTGTTCAGCCTCCCAAGGGGAGCCGGATGCGCCCGGCAGGCGGTCGCGCTGCGAGGGGCCCGGCACCGGATGTCCTGCGTCGGTCGTCGCGCGTCGGGGTCCGGGAGGACCCGCCCCGGGCATGAGGCCTCGGGAGGCCTCGGGGGGGCGGCAGCGCAGGGGCCGACGGCGCGCATTGGGGCGCGGAACGGCGCGGGAGGCAAATAGCTAATGCTGATTTGTGATATTAATGAATTTAATGGGTGGGAAGAATGGTCGGCTCCCGTCGTCCGGCGGAGCGGCGCGAAAAATCGGGAATATCCAGGAGAAACAGGAAACTAATTCGTATTACGTCGGTCATTTGTGTTTTTCTGGTTTTATGGCAAACCTCGCGAAAAGGGACGGGAAGGGGGCTGAATGGCGTCTGAGAAGGAGCTCGACCGTCTTGGGCGGGAACTCGACTGGAACCTGCTGCGCACCTACATGGTGATCGTGCAGGAGGGCAGCATCACCGGCGCGGCCGCGCGGCTGTTCCTGACCCAGCCGGCCGTCAGTCTGGCGCTCAAGCGTCTGGAGGACCGGCTCGGACGGCGCCTGATCGAGCGTGGCCACGGCCGCTTCCGCGTGACCGAGGTGGGCGACCACATCTATCGCGAGGTGGTGGAGATCTTCGGCACGATCTCGCGATTCGGGGTGCTGGTGCGCGACGTGCGCGAGGAGATCTCCGGCCATGTGCGGGTCGTGATGACCAGCCGCATCCAGACCCGGATCCTCAACGAGGCGCTGGACGAGTTTCACCGGCTGCATCCGCAGGTGACCTTCCGCATCGACGTGATGGTGTCGACGGACGTGCATGTGGCCGTGCAGCAGAAGATCGGCTCGGTCGGCATCTGCCTTTTGCGCGAGCCGATCCCGGGGCTGGAGAACGAGGTGCTGATCCATCAGACCTACCGGCTCTATTGCGGTCCGCAGCACCGGTTCTTCGGCAGGAGCGGCCTCGAGGTCGGCGATCTGCGTCACGAGGATTTCGTGTCCTTCACCTCCGACCAGCTCGACGGGGAACTGTCGCCGCTGGCGGTGTTTCGCGCCAAGGAGGGCTTCGCGGGACGGATCGTCGGGTCTTCGGCCAATCTGGAGGAGGTGCGGCGCATGATTGTGTGCGGTCTGGGCATCGGTCCGCTGCCCGAGCACATCGCCGCGCAGGATGTCGCCGCCGGTCTCTTGTGGGAGTTGCCGCCCTACGAAGGCGTGGCGCCGGTCAACATTCATCTGATCTGGAACAGGAGCGCCAAGTTCAACCGGGCGGAAAAGGCCTTCCTCGACTACCTGCGTGGCAAGCTGGCGGACCTGCCGATCTCCGACCGCCGGCCGTGACTGGCGGCAAGGCGGCGCGCGCCGGTCATCCTTCCAGCCGCTCATCCTTCCAGATGAAGGGTCCTGTCCGGCGCGAGCGCGGCGATGAAGGCCGCGTCGTGACTGATCGCCAGCAGCGCGCCGTCATAGGCGTCGAGCGCGGCCTCCAGTGCCGCGAGACCGTCGAGGTCGAGGTGATTGGTCGGCTCGTCCAGGATCAGCAGCATGGGCGGCGGCACGGCCCCCAGGGCACAGGCCAGACCGGCGCGCAGGCGCTCGCCGCCGCTCAGCGTGCCCGCGCGCCGCAGGGCGTCACCCGCGCGAAAGCCGAAGCGGGCCAGCGCCGCATGGGCCATGCGGGCGGTCGCCGACGGGGCGAGGCGCTGGAAATTCTCGTGCAGCGTGCGCGCCGGATCGAGCAGCCCCACAGGCTGGTCGAGCAAGGCGAAGGGGACCATGAGGTCGATGCGGCCGCGGTGCGGCGCGATCTGGCCGGTGATGAGCTTGAGGAGCGTGGTCTTGCCGCAGCCGTTGGGTCCGGCGATGACCACGCGCTCGGGGCCGGTGAGGGTCAGCGACAGATCGCGGATGAGCGGGCGCTGCGGGTCATGGCCGCCCGTCAGGCCCTCGACCCGCAGCACGGTTCGGCCCGGGGCGAGGCCGGTCGCTTGTATGGTCATGCGCAGGGGCTGCACCGTCTCGAGCTTTTCGCGCGCGGCCGACAACTCCGCCTCGGCCGCATCGCGTCGGGCATCGCGCAGACGCGCGCCCGCGCCGCCCGATGCCTCGGCCCGCTCCCTTGCGGCGTCCATCAGGATTTTCGGCTGGTCGCCTTTCGCGCGCGCCCTGTGTCCGGCGGCGTCCTTGCGTGCCTTTCGCTCGGCCGCCTGTCGCGCGCGGCGAGCCGCCTCGTCGCGGGACTTTTCCGCATGCGCGAGGTCGCGTTCGGCCGCGCGCAGCTGCGCGTCCCTGTGTTGCCGGAACGCGCTGTAATTCCCGCCGTATCGCGCCACGCCGAGCGAGGTCAGCTCGACGATGGCGGCCATGTCTTCCAGCAGCTCCCGGTCGTGGCTGACGACGATCGCGCCGCCGGTCCAGCCCCGCAGGAGGTCGGTCACCGCCCGGCGTCCGTCGCGGTCGAGGTTGTTCGTGGGTTCGTCGAGGAGCAGGATATCCGGATCGGCAAGGATCGACGCGGCGAAAGCCGCCCGGCTGCGCTGCCCGCCGGACAGCGTCGCCAGCCGCGCCCGCGGATCGACGGACAGACCGCAGCGCTGCAGCGCGGTCTCGACCCGGGCGGGCAGGGTCCAGTCCGCGTCGGCCAGGTCTTCGGCACTGGCAAGACCGCTTTCGGCACGCGCAAGCAGATCGAGCGCGGAGCGGATGCCGAACAGGTCCGCGACCGTGTCGTCGGGCCCCTGAATTGCATCCTGGCGGACCATCGCGAGGCTGCCGGACACGGTGACCGTGCCCGCCGACGGGTGCAGGTCGCCGGAGATCAGGCGCAGCAGGGTGCTCTTGCCCGCGCCGTTGCGCCCGACAAGGCCGGTGCGTTCGCACCCGAAGGTCAGATCGAGATCGGTGAAAAGCGGCGTGCCGTCAGGCGTGGACCAGGACAGGCCGGAGAGGGACACGGAGGAGGGCATGGGGCAGCACGTCTCGCGGCGAAACCGAAAGGGGAAGGGCGGCGAGGGGCTGGTCCATGGCGAAAGCGTGTCCTGTTGCGTGGAGACCTCCACGTAAGCGCTGACCGGAGGCGATGCAAGGACCGCACCCGCCAAAGGCGCTGCCGGAACGCGGAGGCATCGACGCCGTGGAGGGCGTCGCGCCTGGCGTGCTGTGGGACCTACCGATCTCCGACCGCCTGCCATGACCGCCTGCCATGACCATCGGCCGTGATCGGCGGCGAGGCGGCGCGCGGAAGAGGGACGTGGGTGCGACGGTTCGTCCCGTCGCCCCTCGCAACACGCCGGCACGGCCCGCCGTGCGATAGAATGGCCGGGTGCTGGGACATCGTGCCGAAGGAAGAAGCGCATGCGCGTGCTGCTCGTCGAAGACCACCGACCGCTTGCGGAGGCGGTTGGCGATGCCCTCCGCCGGGCCGGTCTGACCGTCGATCACGCGAGCACCGCGCGGGAGGCCCGCGACATGGCGGCTGTGGCGCCATACACGCTTGCGATCCTCGACCTCGGTCTGCCGGACGACGACGGGTTGACCCTGCTGCCGACCCTGCGCGACGGCGGGCGACTGCCGGTGATCGTGCTGACGGCACGCGATCAGCTGTCCGATCGCCTCGCCGGGCTCGACGGCGGTGCCGATGACTATGTGGTGAAACCGGTCGAAATGCCGGAGCTGGTCGCGCGCTGCCGGGCGGTGCTGCGCCGGCCCGGAGACCGCTCCGCGACCACGCTGCGCCTGGGAGCTCTGGCGCTCGATACCGCGTCGCGGAGCGTCAGCGTCGACGATGTGCCTGTCGCGCTGGGTCGGCGGGAAGTCACCGTGCTTGAGCATCTGATGCGCGCCGCGGGTCGTGTCGTGTCGCGCCGCGCGCTGGACGAGGCGGTCTACGGGTTCGAGGACGACGTCGGGCCAAACGCACTGGAGGCCGCGGTGTCGCGCTTGCGCCGGGCGCTGGAGGCGGCAGGCTGTCCCATCCCGATCGTGACCGTGCGGGGCCTCGGATGGATGCTGCCGAGCGACGAGACCCGATGAGCCCCGCCGCCTCCCGCTCCGGTCCGCCACTTGCCAGGCTCTTGGCGCGGCGTCTGCTTCTGATCGCCGGCGCCGTCTTCGTGCTGAACTCCGTCGTCGTCGGGATCTACTACGGGTCGGACCGGCGCGCGCTGGAGGCTGAAGTCGTCGCCGATCGCATCGACGGTCTGGAAGCGGCGCTCGACGGCGCCGCGCTGCCACCCGATGCCGGTGTTCGCAAGCTCTATGCCGAGCATCCCGACGCCTATGCCTTCGCACTCGTGGATCGCGGTGGCGTTGTCCTCGATGCCATGAATGCCCGCCTGATCCCGTCCGGCGCGATCGATCTCTACGCGGACGACTGGATCACCCGCGTTGCCGGCCAGGGGGCGCCGTTTCTCGTGGCGGGGCACGAATTCGAGGGGCGCGCGGACGGCCTGCGGATGGTGTTCGTGATGCGGGATGACCCCGCACGCCTCCTGTGGCACGCCTATCTTGACGAGTTCCATGAGCATGTCTGGCTGCCGATCCTGCCGCTCGCGCTGCTTCTGATTGCGGCGAATACCTTCCTGATCCGCCGTGGCCTCGCGCCGGTCTCCGCCGCCGCCGCCTGGGCGCGCTCCCTGCGAACCGGCGCGCCGACGCCGCCGCCGCAGACCCGCATGCCGGCGGAGATCTCGGACCTCGTGGATGCCACGCAACGTTCGATCGAAAGGCTGCACCAGGCGCTGGACGCCGAGACGCGTCGCGCCGCCGAGGCCGCCCATGCCCTGCGCACGCCGCTCGCCGTGCTGGTCGCTCGCGTGGATGCGCTGCCCCCGGGCGAGACGAACGACAGGCTGCGCGCCGATTTCGCCGCCCTGTCGCGAACGGTCGGGCAGCTCCTGGCCTCTTCGCGTGCGGACATGCTCGGAGAAACGGGGGCGCAGGCGCCCATCGACCTGCGCGCAGCGGCGGAGACGGTGGTCGCCGCGCTGGCGCCCTTCGCCTACCAGCGCGGCGTCGACCTGGCGCTCGACCTGCCACAGGGGCCGAACATGGTTCTAGCCAACCGCGAGGGCGTGGAGCTTGCGCTGACGAACCTCGTCGAAAACGCGATCCTGCACGGGGGCGCCGGCCCGGTTGCGATCACCGTGGGGCCGGGACCGGTCGTGACCGTGTGCGACCGCGGACGCGGACTGCCTGACGGCGCGGACGGACGTCTCTTCGATGCATTCTGGCGCGGTCCGGAGGCGGTCCCCGGCGGTGCCGGTCTCGGCCTTGCCATCGTGGCCCGGGTCCAGCGCGCGCAAGGAGGCACCGTGGAGGCAGGCGACACCCCCGGCGGCGGCGCGGAGTTCGTGCTCAGGTGGCCGGCCCCGCATTCCTGACGGCTCGTCAGGCTGTGGTCAGGAAGACCCGGCAATGTGCCTCCGTCGGATCGATGAACGATCCCAGGATGGAGTGACCCGAGATGAGCGAACATCAGCATACCGAGACGGGCCGGAGCGACCTGCAGCGCGCAGGCGACTGGCTCAATGGCGACATCCGGGTCTCCCGGAAGGTTCTCGTCGCGGGTGGGGTGCTCCTGCTCGTCCTTCTCGGCGTCGCTCTCGACTGACGCCGCAACCTCCGTTCAGCTCAGCGATTGTCAGGACCAGCACGGATGAAACGCTTCACTTCCGCCGTTTTCGCGGCTCTCTTCGGCTCCCTCGTGATCACCGCCGCGCACGCCGACAGCGGCGTCACGCAGATCGGCGACCTGCAGCGCGGGACCATGGTCAAGGTCCAGGGGACCGTCGAACGCATCACCGACGAGGACGAGTTCCGCCTTGCCGACTCGAGCGGCGCGGTCCGCATCTACGTCGGCCCCAACTGGGTGCCGGTCGACGTCGGCGAAGCGGTGACGGTCGACGGCTTCGTCGACGACGGCTTCGGGCCGCTCGAGATTTACGCCCGCAGCCTGACAAGGGCGGATGGCACCGTCGTGGCGTTCGAGCGCCGCTACGACTGACGAGGCGGCGCGGGGCGGCTCCGCTTTCGGGCGCGCCGAACCGTCACGATTTCAAGGGCATGTGGCACATTGATGGATGTCGCCGAAGGAAGATCAGACGACAGCCGGCAGGTGCTGGACAGGCTGCATTCACGCCTGGGCGGCGAGCCGATGACGCTTGGCGAGCTGGCCCGCTTCGCCGGACCGCAGGCCAACCCCTTGCTGCTGATGTTGCTTGCCCTGCCGGAGGCCGCGCCGCTGCCGGTCGCCGGCATGAGCACGATCATAGCCATTCCGCTGATCCTGGTCTCGCTACGCATGGTGTTGCGGGGCGCGGATCCGCGCCTGCCGGCCATTTTGCAAAGCCGCCGCCTTCCGACGCGTCTGACGCGGGCGGCCCTGGGCCGGCTTGCCGGCGCGCTCGGGATGCTCGACCGCTGGTCCCGCCCGCGTTGGCAGGGCATCGTCGCGCGGACCCGGATGATCGGGGCAATGTGTTTCGTTCTTGCCCTGATCATCGCGCTCCCGATCCCCTTCGGCAACATGCTGCCGGCGCTGTGCATCGTGGGCGTCGCCCTCGGTCTGCTGCAGCGCGACGGGGTCATCGTCATGGCCGCACTCGTGGCGGCACTTGTTCTGGTGGCGGGGAAGCTGACCGCCCTGGGACTGGCGTTCGGATTTGCCATGTCCTCCTTCGGTCATGCCGCCGGCATCTGACGGATCCGCTGGCCGCAGGGCGCCCGCCCCGCGCCGGCCGGTCACGGCCTGCCGCGCGTTGCCGGCCGGGACGGCGCGCGCGACGGTGGACCCGGGCGGAATCGCTCCCGCCCGGGTCGCGCAGTTGGCTGGAGCGCTCCGGCTCAGTTGGCCGGAATGCGGGAGCCGAGCCCGGCCAGCACCAGACGGTGGTCGGCCGCACGGGCGTGGGCTTCCATGCCCTCATAAAGGCTCTGGCGCACGGCGTGCGGCGCGACTTCCGCCACGGCCGTCTCGGTCAGGCGCTGGTGGGTGCAGACCTTCACGAAGGCGCCGACCCACAGGCCTCCGGTATAGCGGCCGGCACCGGCCGTCGGCAGCGTGTGGTTCGTGCCGCAGCACTTGTCCGAATAGACCACCGACGCATTGGGCCCGATGAAGAGCGAGCCGTAGTTGCGCAGCTTCGCGGCGACCGCATCCACATCCCTGGTGATCACTTCCAGGTGCTCCGGCGCGACCAGATCGGAATAGGCGATCATCGCATCGACATCGTCGCACAGGACGATCTCGCCGAACCGCTCCCAGGCTTCCGCGGCAACGGCGCTGGTCTTGAGTTCGCCCAGGATCCGCGCGACCTCCTTCTCGACCGCCTCGGCAAGCGCGCGGCTGGTCGTGATCAGGCCGACGCGCGCCCGCACGTCATGCTCCGCCTGGGCCAGCAGGTCGATGGCGACCATTTCGGCGGAGGCCGTCTCGTCGGCAATGACGAAGACCTCGCTCGGGCCGGCCAGCTGGTCGATGCCGACCGGGCCGAAGACCTGGCGCTTGGCTTCGTTCACATAGGCGTTGCCCGGGCCGACGATCTTGTCGACGCCGGGAACGGTCTCGGTGCCATAGGCCATGGCGGCGATGGCCTGCGCGCCGCCGATGCGGAAGATGCGGTCCGCGCCCGACAGGTGGCAGCCGGCGATCATCGCTTCATGGGCGCTCGGCGGAAGACAGGCAATCACCTCGTCGCAGCCGGCGACCTTGGCCGGAACGATGGTCATGATCGGCGCCGACATCAGCGGATAGCGGCCGCCGGGAACATAGGCGCCGATGCGCCGGATCGGGATCACGCGATGGCCGAGCGTCAGGCCGGGCAGGGTCTCGACCTCGAGCGGCAGCATGGTGGCGAGCTGCTTTTCGGCGAAATTGCGCACCTGCGCGATGGCGAAGAGCGTGTCCTCGCGCATGGCCGGATCGAGGGTGTCGACCGCCTTGCGGATGTCCTCGGCGGAGACCTCGACGGCATCGACGTCGACCCTGTCGAACTTGGCGCTATAGGCGCGCACGGCGGCGTCGCCGTCCTTGCGCACGTCGGCGAGGATCTGTTTGACCGTCCCCTCGATGGCGTCGTTTTCGGCCAGGATGCTTTCCTGGGGTTTGCGGAAATAGGCGGCACCCAGGATGGACGTCGCGCGCTCGTCTGGATTGGACATGGAGCACCCTTTTTGAATGAAGAACCTCCAAGCGCTTAGGGCCGGCACATCGAGAGTGTCAATTATCCCGGACGCTTGGTGATTATTCTCACCAATCCCGCGCGCGATTCCGGCCCTCCGACTGCGCCGCCGGGCAGGTCGAGGGGCAGGGCGCGAAGGCGGGCGAAAGGTTCCCGCGTCAGTAGGTCGGGGGTGTGATCGCGCTGACGATTTCCGCCGGCTCGTCGCCGACATTGCGAAAGCGGTGCTCCTCGCGACTGTCGAAGTAATAGGCGTCGCCGGGGCCGAGCACCTCGGTCTTCGCGCCGGCGCGGACCTCGATCCGCCCGGACACGACATATCCGGCCTCCTGTCCCTCATGCGACAGCTGGCCGCCCGTGTCGGCGCCGATCTGGTAGGTCTCTTTCAGGAACTGCAGGGTTCTGTTGGGGTGGCTCATGCCGATCAACTTATAGGAAATTCCACGCACATTTCCGATTTCCGGCAATTCGTCGGCCCGGTAGAAGGGGCTGTGACTGCCCATCTGCACCCCGTGCAGGAAGCCGACGAGCGTGCTGCCGAGCGCGTCCAGGATCGCCTGCAGCGTGTTCAGCGAGGGGCTGACCTTCTCGCGCTCGATGAGCGAGATCGTCGAATGGGACACGCCCGAGCGCAGCGACAGCTCGCGGATGGTCAGCTGCCGCCGGCGCCTGAGATCCCTGATCTTGTTTCCGATCCTGGCCACAGTCGGTCTCCGTCATTTGGCCGGCCCTCTTAATCACGATTTCTCCTTGCGCACCAGAGCGGCCCTCCTCGGGCGCCGGTTGACAGCGGTCGCCGCCACCGCTGCCCGGTCTTGGTGTTGAGTATTTTAGACAGGGCCCCGGGACCGTCTGTCTGGCCGTCCTTCGACCTGCTAGCAGTGGTGGAGTAGCCGGCATGCCGACGGGGAGGTCGGGGCCGACGATACGGAGCCTCGGGCCTTTCGGACAGTTTTCGAACGGGCGAACAGTGTTCGAACGGGCCCCGGCGTACCGGCAGGGCAGCGACCGTGCCGCCACGACACTTCAGGAAATCCGACGAGGGTTCCGACGACAGGGAGCAAATTCCATCATGACGTTCGCAGGATCTATCCAGGCGTTGAAGCCGATGAAAGCGGTGACCCGGGGCGCTCTGGCGCTGGCGTGCTCCGCGGCGCTCACCTTTGGCGCCGCCGCCCAGTCCGTGTCGCTTCAGATCGGCACCATCGAGTCGCCCACGGGTGCGAACTCGCAGGGCTGGCAGGCGTTCGAGCAGTATGTCGAGGCGGCGTCGGCCGGCGACATTTCCGTCGAGCTGTTCCACTCCGGCCAGCTTGGCGACACGGAGAAGCTCCTGGAAGGCGCGAAGCTCGGCATCAACAAGATGGTTCAGGGCGACGAGACGCTGACCGGCGCCTACGACCCGATGCTCGCCTGGTTCACGCCGTACCTCTTCTCCGACGAATTCGTCATGAAGGCGTTCTTCGAGAGCGCGACCTTCGCCGAGCTCAACGAGATGATGGCCCGCGATCTCGGCGTGCGCGTGCTCGCCGCCGCCCCTTACGGCTTCTACAATTTCATCAACAAGACGCGCCCGATCGACAAGCTGGAAGACCTTGAGGATCTGAAGCTGCGCACGCTGCCGAGCAGCCAGCTCACCATCAAGGCCTGGGAAGCGCTGGGCGCATCGGCGACGCCGGTCTCCTGGGGCGAGATCTACACCTCGATCAGCACCGGGGTCATCGACGGGCTGGGGCATACGCTCGGCATCATGGTCGACCAGAAGTACTATGAGGTCGCCAAGAACGTGACGCTCGACAACAGCATCGGCGTGGTCAACTTCTACCTGATCAACGAGAAGTTCTGGCAGTCGCTCGACGACGAGCAGCGCAAGGTGCTGAAGCGCGGCGCCGAGATCGGCGCGGCGGCGGAATTCGGCATCGCCAGCTATCGCAACCGCGTCGACGCGCTGAAGGTGCTGGCCGACAATGGCGTCGACGTCCGCCCGATCAGCGAGGCCGAGCGCGCCCGCCTTCGGGAGGCGGCGCAGTCCGCGGTCGTTCCCTGGATGAAGGAGATGATCGGCGCCGAGGTGGTGGACAAGGTCTTCGCCGAGGTCGAGGCCATCGAAAAGCGTCTGAACGCCAACTGAGCGAAGGGCCATTGGCCCGCGGGGCGCCGGATTTTTCCGGCGCCCTTCTTTTTCCGAAGGCGCGGATTCCGGAGGCGCGGCGGCGGAAGGCGCGCCAGGCGCCCGTCGAAGCACGGCCGCTTCGCGATTGCGCCGTCTCGGGCTTCGCGCTAGATCGGCCGCGCCCCCGTCGAGTCCTCCGCGCGACGCCGCGCGACAGGAAGGCCGCCGCTTTCCCCTCTTGCCCGCGGGACCCATCATCGAAAAGGCAGGTACCGTCATGACGCGTTTGCTGGCCCTGATCGATCGTTCGATCCAATTGTTCATCGCGGCCTGCATGGGCACGATCATGGTCGTCATCGCGCTCCAGGTCGTCATGCGCGCCACCGTCGGCGCCTTGCCCTGGCCGGAGGAACTGAGCGTCATCCTGATGCTCTGGGGGCTGCTGCTGGCTGCGGCCTACACGCTGAACGAACGCGGTCACGTCGGGATCCAGATCTTCGTCGACATGCTCGGTCCCCGGCGGGGCGCGCTGATCAGCGCCTTGATGCATCTCGTCATCATCGTCTTCTGCGCCGCCGTCATCTGGGGGGCCTACGACAAGGTCGCCTCCGTGTGGAACCTCAAGACCGGGGCGCTGCGGATCTCGCGCGCGGTGCCGCAACTCGCCATTCCGGTCAGCGCCGGCGCGTTCATTGTCGTCTGCCTGCGTCTCATCGCCGAAGACATCGCGATCTGGAGGCGCGCGTCATGATCCTTCTCGTTCTTCTTGCCAGCTTCCTCGTCTTTCTGGTGCTGGGAATGCCGGTGGCCTTCGCCATCGGCGCCGCCAGCCTCGCCGCGCTCGTCGCCAGCGGCGACAGTCTCGTCCTGCTGCCCCACTTCATGTACATGGGCATGGAATCCTACGTGCTGGTGTCCGTCCCGCTGTTCGTCCTGGCCGGCGAACTGATGCTGCGCGGCGGCATGACCCGCTCGCTGACGGATTTCGCCGACATGCTGGTCGGGCGCCTGCGCGGCGGCATGGGCCACACCAATATCGCCGGCAGCGTGTTCTTCGCCGGCATCACCGGCTCGGCCTCGGCCGACACGACGGCGCTCGGCTCGGTGCTGATCCCGGCGATGGCGGAAAAGGGCTACGATCGCGCCTATGCGACGGCCGTGACCATCGCCTCTTCCGTCATCGGTCCGATCATTCCGCCGAGCCTGACCTTCGTGATCTACGCGATGGCGGTCGGCGGCGATGTCTCCATCGGCCAGCTCTTCGTCGCCGGTATCGTGCCGGGCGTTCTGGTCGCTTTTGCGCTGATGGGGATGAATTCCTGGATCAGCCGCAAGCGGGGCTACGAGAAGCGCGGCGAGCGGTTCACCTGGGCGGAGATCGGCAGCATCACCCTTCGCAGCCTGACGGTGCTGGTGATGCCCGCCATCATCGTTCTCGGCGTGCTCAGCGGCGATTTCACCGCGACGGAAGCCGCGGCGGTCGCCTCCGTCTATGCGCTCGGCATCTGTCTGCTGTTCACCCGGACGCTGAGCCTCAAGGATCTGCCGTCGATCTTCTTCGATTCCGCCAAGGTCAGCTCGATCATGATCCTGCTGCTGGCGACCAGCAGTGTCCTGTCCTATGTGCTGACCACCCAGGGCGTGCCGCGCTACCTGGCCGAGTTCTTCAACGCGGTCACCGACAACAAATATGTCTTCCTGCTGCTGTTGAACGTGATCCTGCTGGCCATCGGCACCGTTCTGGATCTCTTTCCGGCGATCATCATCTTCGGGCCGATCTTCGCCCAGATCGCCGACGGCTACGGGGTCGACCCGGTGCACTTCGCCATCGTGTTCTGCGTCAACCTGCTGCTCGGTCTGAACACGCCGCCGGTCGGATCCGGGCTCTTCATCGGCGCGGCCGTCGGGCGGGTGAAGCTGGAAAAGCTGATCCGCGAGGTGCGGCCCTTCATCCTGATGGAATTCGGTGTCCTGCTGGTGCTCACCTATGTGCCCGCGCTGACGACCGACCTTCCCGCCGCGCTGATGTCCTTCTTCGGCGGCTGACGAGTGCGGGCGGTTGCCCTGCCACCGCCCGTGACATGACCGCCCGCGCATCTCCCGACACGCGATGCGGAGGATGCTTCTGCCCGGTTCGCCGCGGCGCGCTGGCGATGCCGTGAGGCATGCCGGTCAGGCCCGATGCCAGCACGATGAAGCATCTGGGGCGGTCGCCGGTCAGGAGACGGTCGCCGTCTATCCGGGCGGGGCGGATCGTTGCCGGATCGATATCCAGACCGATAGCTTTCACGCGTTCTTTGTCCACCACGATGCCTGCGATCCCGTGACGTTTGGCGCGTTAGATCCGCGCGCCAAATCCGGATCGAGTGTCCGCCATCAACCGGACAGCCCTCACTGCGCGTTCGCGCGGCGGATCTTGAGGCTAGAAGGAATTGTCGATTGACGGCGGTTCAAGACGCGCTCGAACAGCGATTTTCCGACCTGAAATCAGATGCCATTTGATCTCGCGCGCTCCAACTTCCGGGAGAAAGCTCGAACCCGGCGGGGTCGCAAGGCGAAGAGCCGTCCGAGCTGACGCGAGGCCCCGACTGGAGCGAAGCCCGAAGGATGACAGCGCGAAGTCTGAGAATGGCGGAGAGAGAGGGATTCGAACCCTCGATACGGTTTCCCGTATACACGCGTTCCAGGCGTGCGCCTTAAACCACTCGGCCACCTCTCCGCAGCCGGCTTTCCGCAACCCTAGGTCCGGAAGCAGGTCCGGATTTGGCGGAAAGCACGTGTGACGGGGTCGTGCTCATCGAGCGTTTCCATGCGCCACAGGAGGCGCACTATACTGAGCGCGTCGGCGAGTTCAAGCGGCGATCCGCCCGCGCCGGCCGCTTTTCAACACATGCGCCGCCGCTCTCGCGTCGTCACGCTTGCGCGAGCCGCGCGGGTCCCGCGTTGCCTCGCGTCGCAGGCGGTCCTATGTTCTCGCGCAGATGTCGGGACCAGCCCCGCAAAGCCTTTGGAGACAGGAAAGTCTTTGGAGACAGGAAAGCCATGATCCGCTTCGTTGTTCGGCTTCTTGGCCTCTGGTTGCTCGCCGTGGCCCTCGTCATGCTCGTCGTCGACGGCACCAAGACGATCGCGGCGGCGCAATGGATGGCGACGCCGCTCGGCCAGCTCTGGTTCGATTTCGCGCCCGAATCGCTCAACACCGCGCAGGCCGCGATCCAGCGCCATGTCGCGCCGGTCCTGTGGGATCCGGTGATCCAGACGGTCCTGACCTGGCCCGCCTGGGCCGTCGCCGGTCCGCTGGGCTTCCTGTTGATGTGGCTCGGCGAACGCCGTCGGGCCCGTCGCCGCCTGCATCCGGCCTGACGGGCCTCTGCCAGGCGCATTCCGTCGCGCCGGGCTCGCTTATCCGAGGAGGGATACCCTTGTCGTTCATGACGATGCTGACCAACAAGTTCACCATGGTGACGCGCGACGCGGCCCTTCCCGGACGCGCCACGCCGATCATGACGCCGGGCCCGCATGCGGTGAACGGCGTGCCGATCGACCGCGCCCCGCAGGCGGGCGAGGAAGAGGTGCTCCTCGGGCTCGGCTGCTTCTGGGGCGCGGAGCGCCTGTTCTGGCAGATGCCCGGGGTCGTCGTCACGGCCGTCGGATATGCCGGCGGCTACACGCCCAATCCCACCTATCACGAGGTCTGCACCGGGCGCACCGGCCACACGGAAGCGGTGCGGGTCGTGTTCGACACGACGCGGCTGACACATGACGCGCTCGCCCGTGCCTTCTTCGAGGGGCACGACCCGACCCAGGGCATGCGACAGGGCAACGACACCGGCACGCAGTACCGTTCGGCGATCTACTTCGCCTCCGATGCGATGCGGGAGGCGGCGGAGAGGACGCGCGCCGCCTATGCGGAGGCGCTCGAGGCGGCCGGTCATGCCCGGGCGATCACGACCGAGATCAAGCCGCTCGAGGCGTTTTATTTCGCCGAGCCGGACCACCAGCAATATCTGGCCAAGAACCCGGGCGGCTATTGCGGGCTGGGAGGCACGGGCGTCACCTGCCCGGCCCCGGTCGCGCGGGGGTAGGGCGCCCGTCTCCCGCACCGTTTCAGGTGGTGAAGTATATTAGAAGTTGAGGCGCGGGAATTCCCGCGCCTTTTTGTTGTGCTCTTGAAATTTTACCTGCGTTTACCCCGTCTTTCACGCACTCTTAAACCTTCGCGATCAATCTTGACGCGAACCAGAAGACGAAGTCTTGCATAGGCAGCGCTTGCGGGACGGACTGTGCATCATGAGCAAGGCATGGACGGCCCTGATCGGGGCCTATTTCCTTTTCGTTTGCGGCGTGATCGCCGCCGGCGCGATGGCGCCCGGCGGCGGCGACCGGCTTGCCGTCGTCACCTGGCCGGGCGGCGCCTCCGCGGCGGACGTGGTCGCGCGCGCGGGCGGCAGTCTTCTGCAGATCGGGTCGGGGGACTGGGTGGCCGTGGCAAGTGGGACCGGCGCCGACTTCAGTGAGCGTTTGTATCGGGCCGGCGCTCTTCTCGTTACGTCGCCGAGCATCGCGGAAGCCTGTCTGTAGCGGGCGCATCGGCCATCATGGGGCAAGAAAAGATGAGTGAACTCGGAGCCAAACCCGCATTGACGGGCCTTGACGCGATGCGCCAGAGCTTCGCCAAGGCGCTGGTGATCTTCACCTGGGTGAATGTGCTGGCGGTGATGGGCGTCGCCTGGAACAGCAGCAACGTCTCGCCGGTCGTCGTGTCGGCGGGGGCCTTGCTGCTGGGCGCGGCAACGACGGCCGTTTGGCTGAAGGAGGGGATCGGCGTGCCGACCCGGATCGTCAGCGCCCTGTCGCTGTCCGGCCTCGTCAGCCTGCTGGTCGCCGCGATGGGCGGCGGCGATCCGGCATCCTCGTTCCAGATCGACGGGCATATGTATTTCTTCGCCGCGCTGGCCGTGCTGACCGGCTGGGTCGACTGGCGCGCGCTGGTCGCCTACACGGCGGTCGTCGCGGTGCACCACCTGGCGCTCAACTTCATCATGCCGACGCTGGTGTTCCCGGACGGGGCCAACCTGCTGCGCGTGGTGCTGCACGCCGTGATCATCCTGATCGAGACCGGTGCGTTGATCTGGCTGGCGGGCCGCTTCCAGGCGACCTTCGCCGCCGCCATGACGGCGGTCGACGAGGCCAACGCCGCGCATGCCGAGAGCGAGAAGCTCAAGCTCGCCGACAACGAGCGCAGCGCGGCCGAACGGGCCCGCCGGCAGGAGATCGAGCACAGCATCGCCGAGTTCCGGCAGGACGTCGAGGCGAAGCTCGCCGACGTCGCGGCGCGTGCCGGGTCCATGCTCGAGGCGGCGCGCGCGCTGGAAGGAATCGCCGGCGAGGCGGCGGGCAAGTCGGATGCGGCCGGCGGGGCGTCGGAGACCGCCAGCGACAACGTGCGCTCCGTCGCGGCGGCGGCCGAGGAACTGTCCTCCTCGATCTCCGAGATCGCGCGCCAGATCGCGCAGACCAATACCATCGTCGAACAGGCGACGGCCGGGGCGCAAAGCAGCAACGAGCGCGTCGCACGGCTTGCCGAATCCGCCAACAAGATCGGCGAGGTCGTCACGCTGATCCAGGCGATCGCCGAGCAGACCAACCTGCTGGCGCTCAACGCCACCATCGAGGCGGCGCGCGCCGGGGAGGCCGGCAAGGGCTTCGCGGTCGTGGCGGCCGAGGTGAAGGAACTCGCCAGCCAGACCGCCAGGGCGACGGAGGAGATCAGCGCGCAGATCACCTCGATCCAGACCGAGACCGGCCAGACCGTTGCCGCCATCGGCCAGATCGCCGAGACCATGCAGGAGGTGAACGGCTATACCTCGGCCATCGCGGCGGCGGTCGAGCAGCAGGGCGCGGCCACCGGCGAAATCTCCCGCAACGTGGCGGAAGCGGCGGAAGGCACGGCGCTCGTCTCCACGAATATGACGGGCTTGAGCGAGGCGGTCGCGCGCACCGCCTCGGCCGCGACGGAGATGGAGGACGCCATCGAGGACGTCACCCGCCAGACCGAGGGCGTGCGCCGGTCGGTCGACCGCTTCCTGGAGCGCGTCGCCTCCTGATCCAGGCGTCTTGAGATCGAAGCGACGGGCCGCGCCGGGGACCCTTGGCGCGGCCTTCGCATTTCGGCGCGGTCTCCTGTATGACGGAGATCATGTTGCCGCTGTCCATCGATCCGCAGACCCGCGACCGCTACCGCCGTCGCAACCGCCTGCAAACGCTTCTGCTGGCGCTTGGCGCCGTCTTGCTGCTCGCGGCCTGCGCCTACACGCTCGCGGGGCTGCAGGGCGTCGTGTGGGCGGCGGTTGGCGGCGGCCTGTCGATCTTTCTCGCCACCAGCCTGTCGCCGCAGATGGTGCTCGGGCTCTATGGCGCGCGCGAGCTGAGCGCGCATGACTTTCCGCAGGCGCACCGGATCGTGCGGCTTCTGTCGGAGCGCGCGGGGCTCGCGTCGCCGCCGCGCCTCTACCGGGTCTCCAGCCAGATGATGAACGCCTTTTCCACCGGCCGGCGGGACGAGGCGGTGATCTGCATGACCGACGGGCTGCTCAACCGGCTCACGGCGCGCGAATTCGTCGGCGTGATGGCGCACGAGCTTGCCCACATCGTGCATGAGGATATTCACGTGATGGCGCTGGCCGATGTGGTCAGCCGCATGACGACGGTGATGTCGGCGCTCGGGCTGTTCATCGCCGTGCTGCACATTCCGGAGATGCTGGCCGGCGGCGGGGACGTGCCCTGGGCGGCGATCGCGATCCTGATCGTCGCGCCGACCGTCGGCACCACCTTGCAGCTCGGTCTGTCGCGCACGCGCGAATATGACGCGGACCTGGGCGCGGCCGCGCTCACGGGCGACCCCGAGGGCCTCGCGGAGGCGCTCCTAAAGCTCGACCGGATGCAGGGGCGCATGTGGGAGGCGATGACGCCGCAGGGCGCGCGCATTCCCGATCCGTCGGTGTTGCGGACCCATCCCGCCACCGAGGAGCGGGTGCGCCGCCTGCGCGCGCTGAAGGCCCGGCCCGAGCGCTGGATCGATGCGGAGGGCCGGCTGCACAGGCACGGCCGCTCGCCGGTGCCCGATACGGGGCCGCCCCGGCGGCGGTGGCGCGGTCTCGGTCTCTGGTACTGAGAGGGTCGTGTCCAAAGGGCTCCGATCCCGGTGCGCCCCGACGCGCGGCCGGTCCCGGTCAGCTCATCCAGCGCAGGGTGCGGGCCTTGACGGGATTGTCGAAGGGCCGATCCTCGGCGCCGGAGCGCATCCACTCGTCCTTGAGCTGCATCCACCAGCGCCCCTGTGTGTCGGCGTCGTTGATCAGCATCAGCTTCGGATTGTACTGCAGCCCTTCGCGCTGCTGGACGACGACGCGCCGGTCCTGATCGAGGAACACCGTCATCAGGTGCCGCACCAGCGGCTTGAGCGGCTTGATCCAGCCCATCGTCACCCAGAACATCTGCCGCACCTCGGTGTGGGAGCGGTCCACCGGGGTGATCGTTGTCAGTCCGACGACCGAGTGCTTGCTGCCCTGGATGTGCTCGATCCTGAGGCCCGGCAGCGCATAGCGGATCTCGGTGGTGACGTCGTCGCCGAGCAGCTTGTAGGCGATGTTCTGCGGCGGCAGCCTGTGGCGCGCCATCGCCCAGCCGAGGTCCGTCGGCACGAAACTCTTTTCCTTCGGCCGCAGTTTGGTGGCGTTCTTCTTGAACCACCAGGAGGTGTGCACGAAGGCGGCATGGGTGGGGTCCATCAGCCCGAGCGCCGCGTGGTCGACGGAGCACACGAAGGGCAGCATGATCGCCACCTGCGGCGGCGCATCGGGCGCGAAGTCCGGCAGCAGCGGCGGTTCGCTCTGGCGTCCGTCCTCGGGCGCCTCGCCGTTTTCGGAGAAATAGATCCAGATCAGGCCGTTTTGCTCGCGCACCGGGTAGGCGCCGCAACTGATCTTGGAATAGTCGATGGTCTGGGTTTCATGGGTGGAGGGGATGTCGACGCAGACGCCCTTCGTGTCGAACTTCCAGCCGTGATAGCAGCATTGTACGGTCTCGCCGTCGAACCAGCCGTGGCGCAGCGGAATGCCGCGATGCGGGCAGATGTCGCGCAGGCAGAAGACCGTGCCGTCGCTGGCCCGCGCGATGAGCAAAGGTTCGCCCATCAGCGTCTTGCCGAGCATCTTGCCGGGCTTGATCTCGGAGGAGGGGCAGGCGACGTACCACAGGCCGCGCAGCAGGTCGGCTTCCAGATTGTGCATGAGCGGGCTCTCCAGGCGAACGGGCAGCGCCGGTGTAGCGGCTTGCGGGCGCCGGCTCAAGCTGGCGCTTCGCCACACCCGGACGGGCAACGGGCGAGGGCAGGCGGGTGGCGCGGGACATGCGTCCGGTCGGACAAGGAAAAACGGACAAGGAAAAACGGCGCGCCCGGTGGGACGCGCCGTCTCGATCTGGTCGGTCGGGAAGTGCCGTGGCCTCAGGCCGACAGCGCGCCCTTGGCCTTTTCGGTCAGCGCCTTGAAGGCCTCCGGCTCGCGGATCGCGAGATCGGAGAGCACCTTGCGGTCGACCTCGACGCCGGCCTTGTTCAGCCCGTCGATGAAGCGGCCGTAGGTCATGCCGTGCTCGCGCACCGCCGCGTTGATCCGCTGGATCCACAGCGAGCGGAAATTGCGCTTGCGCGCCTTGCGGTCGCGATAGGCGTATTGCGCGGCGCGCTCCACGGCCTGCTTGGCGACGCGGATGGTGTTCTTGCGACGGCCATAATAGCCCTTGGCGGCCTTGATGACCTTCTTGTGCTTTGCGTGGGCGGTAACGCCCCTTTTGACACGCGACATGGATCAGTCTCCAAAAAAAATCGGGAAGCGGCGTCAGGTTCAGCCGTAGGGCAGGAACTTCTTGACGATACGTGCATCGGGCTCCGACAGCGTGGTCGTGCCGCGGGCCTGGCGGATGAACTTGCTCGTCCGCTTGATCATGCCGTGCCGCTTGCCCGCCTGGGCGGTTTTCACCTTGCCCGTCGCGGTCAGCTTGAAGCGCTTCTTGGCGCCGGATTTGGTCTTCAGCTTGGGCATTTTGCATCCTTTCTTGCGCCGGCCGCCGCGCTGAAACGGGGCCGATCTCATGTTGGAAGCGGTTTGGAGCCGACTCGGCATGCCCGTGGTCGCGAAGCGCGCAGGCAATAGCCCGCAGGTTCCGCGAAAGCCGGACGGCTCGGGACACGCGCTTATACGCGGGCGGGCGGTGACTGACAAGGGTCTTTTGGCCCGGCGGCCCGAGATGCAACGCCCTGTGTCAGCGGCTCTCGCGCACGCCGTGCGACCGGCCCCGCGCCGAGACGTGCGCGCGGCGCGCCCGGTGAAGAAACGCGAAAAGGCTCGGACGCGCCGAGCCTTTCCTGTCGTGGTCCGTCGTGCGGAGTGCCCGTCGTGTCGCGATCGGCGACAGCGCCGGTCCGCCGGGGCGGCTCAGCGCGCGATCGGCGCGAGCACCATCACCATCTGCCGGCCTTCGAGTCGCGGATGGGATTCCACCTTGGCGATCTCCGCGGTCTCTTCCTTGACGCGGTTGAGCAGCGCCATGCCGAGATCCTGGTGCGCCATCTCGCGGCCGCGGAACCGGAGCGTGACCTTCACCTTGTCGCCGTCATCGAAGAAGCGCTTCATGTTCTTCATCTTCACCTCATAGTCATGGGTGTCGATGTTGGGGCGCATCTTGATTTCCTTGACCTCGACGACCTTCTGCTTCTTGCGCGCCTCTGCGGCCTTTTTCTGGCTCTGGTACTTGTACCGGCCATAATCGAGGATCTTGCAGACGGGCGGAGAAGAGTTGGGCGCGATCTCGACAAGGTCGAGGCCGGCGTCCCCGGCCATTCTCATGGCCTCTTCCGTGGGCGTGACACCGAGGTTTTGACCGTCCTGGTCGATCAACTGAACTTCCCGGACGCGGATCTCTTGGTTCGTGCGCGGGCCTTCCTTGGTAGGCGGCGGTGCGCGATATGGACGGCGAATGGTCGCGATCTCCTCTTGACGTTCATCTCAAAGCGGTTGCCGACGGCAGCCCCGATCCTTTCGGTCGCCCCGTCCGGCGGTGGACCATCGACCGGCCCCGTATCCGACGTCTGATAACGTCCGACGACTTGCGTCGATCTCCGCCGTCGCATCCTCGTTCGACACGAAGCTGCGGGACAGACGGTCAACGCACACGACCCCGAACGCAGTACGCCGGGGTCCGGGCCGGCGGGATCTTCCACCGGCCTCAAAAATCCAGCGAAACCGGGCGAAAGTCAACCGGATTTGGAAGGCTGCGGCGGAGCGCGCCGTGTGCGGCGCTGCCGGTCGTAGACGGCAAGCGTCGCCTCGCACATGGCGGCGAGCGAGAAGGACGCGTGAACATGCGCGCGTGCGCTCTTCGTAAGGCGCGCGCGCGCGTCCGGCGTCAGGGACAGGGCGGCGGCGATCGCCGCGCTCAGTGCCGGCGCATCCTTCGCCGGCACGCGCCAGCCGGTGCGTGCATTCTCCTCGACGTCCGGCGGCGTGCGCACCGTTTCGCGGGCCGCGCCCAGGTCGGTCGCGATCACGGGCACCCCGGCGGCCTGCGCCTCCACCGCCGCGCGGCCGAAGGCTTCCGGCTCGGTCGAGGCGACGACGGCGACATCGGCGAGCGCAAGAGCGGCCGGCACGTCGGCGCAATGGCCGGGCAGGCGGACCCGATCCGACAGGCCCGCCTGGTCGATCTGCGTTCTCAGGGCGGCGAGATAGTCGTCGCGCCCCTGCGCGTCGCCGGCCAGCACCGCGACGAAGGGCCGGTCCGTTTCTCGCGCCAGACGGGCCAGCGCGTCGATCAGCACACGCTGCCCCTTCCATCCCGTCAGCCGGGCGACGTTCAGGATCACGGGCACGCCCTCCGGCAGGCTCCAGGCGGCGCGAAGGGCCGCGCGGCGCTCCCCGGAGACGTTCGCCGGATCGAGCGCGTCGAGATCCGACCCGCGATAGACCACAGCGATGCGCCCGGCGGCCACGGGGTGGCGGGCGGCGATCAGCTCCGCCGTGTAGCGGGAGTTGGCGATCACCGCGTCACCGCGCGCCATCACTGAATTGTAGAGCGCCTTCGCCCGGTTCGTCTGCTTGTAGATGCCGTGATAGGTGGTGACGAAGGGCACGCCGCTCCGCCGCGCGGCCCAAAGCGCCGACCAGGCCGGCGCGCGCGAGCGCGCATGCACCAGATCCACGCCTTCCGCCGCGATCAGGCGCGTCAGCGCCGCGGCGTTGCGTCCCAGGCCGAGCGGCGATTTGGTGGCGAGCGGCAGCGTCACGTGTTCGCCGCCTATCGCCTCGAGCTCCGCGACCAGTCGCCCGCCCTGCGAGGCGACCAGCGCCCGGTCGCCGCGCGCGACCAGGGCGGCGGCGATGTCCACCGTCGTGCGTTCCGCCCCGCCGGTGTCGAGCTCGGGGATCACTTGCAAGACGGTGCGGCGGGTCACGGGCGGGATCCTGCGGTCGCGCCCTCGCAGCGGAAGGCGAAGGCTTCAAAAAGCCAGCGCTGTGTGCCACATCCTGATGCGAACCGGCAAGCGGCCAGACCGCGCCAGACCATCCCCGGGACGGTCCCCCAGAACGCCCCGAGAACGGAAAAGGACAGCCCATGAACGACAGCGCAGCCCACAGGATCACCGTCGGCACCGGCGCTGCGGCGCGCGAGATCGCGGTCCTGCGCGAGGACGGAACGCCGGGGCGCTGCGGCGTGCTGTGGCTCTCCGGCTTCAAGTCGGACATGGCCGGCACCAAGGCGGAGGAACTCGCCGCCTGGGCGCGGTCGACCGGACGCGCCGTCACGCGGCTCGACTACTCCGGCCACGGGCTCTCCGGCGGCGATTTCGAGGACGGCACGATTTCCGCCTGGGCGGAGGAGGCGCTCGCCGTGCACCGCGCCTTCTGCAAGGAGCCGACGATCGTCGTCGGCTCGTCCATGGGCGGCTGGATCGCGCTGCTGCTCGCCCGCGCCCTGAAGCGCGCTTCCCGGCCGGACGACGCGCCGCTCGCCGGCATGGTGCTGATCGCGCCCGCCCCCGATTTCACCGAGGAGCTCATGTGGAAGCACGAGTTCACCGACGAGATCCGCGCGCGCATCATGACCGAGGGCCGCTACGAGCGCCCGTCGGAGTATGACGACAGCCCCTATGTCATCACCCGCAAGCTGATCGAGGACGGGCGCGACAACCTGCTGCTCGGCGGTGCCATCGAGACGGGCTGCCCGGTCACGATCCTTCAGGGCCAGCGCGACGACGCGGTTCCCTGGCAGCATGCCCTGCGGCTGATGGAGTGCCTCGCGCTCGACGACGTGGTGCTGACGCTGGTCAAGGACGGCGACCACCGCCTCTCGCGGCCCGAGGACATCGCCCGGCTGATCGCGGCCGTGGAGCGCCGCGCCGGCGAGGCGGAGGCAGAGACGGGGGCAGAGGCGGGGGCGGCCGCGCCGGCGGACGGATAAGGGCGTCCGGCGACGCGGGGAGCGGCTTTCGCGGCGGATTCGCTTCCGGTTTTTGCCGGGGTCATCGCATCGTCGTATTTCGGTCCAAGGTTGAAGGTGGCACAGTACCAACGGGGCCATATTTCGGCCCGGCAACGGCGAGGATTACATGGCAGCGCGCAAGCATTTCATTCTGGCGATCGACGGCGGCGGCATTCGGGGTCTGATTCCCCTGCGCATTCTGGAGACGCTGGAGGCCCGATTGCGCGCGCTGGGCAAGACCGCCCCGCTGCACCGATATTTCGACATGATGGCCGGCACCTCGACCGGCGGGCTGATCGTCGCCGGCCTCGCGGCCCCCGATCCGGAGGACCGCAGCGGCAAGCCGGCGGCCACCATCGACGATCTGCGCCGCTTCTACGAGGTGGAGGCGCGCGAGGTGTTTCGCCGGCGCGGCCTGCTGGAGCGCCTGGTCGCCAACCCGCTCAACCCCTTCGACGAGCGGTTCGATGCCCGCCCCCTTGAGCGGCTGCTGAAGGACCGTCTGGGGTGGACCTCCATCGCCTCGGCGCTGACGCGGGTCGTCTTCACCGCCTATGACATCGCCGCGCGCGAGGCGGTGTTCCTGACCAACGGCCGCCAGAGCGACGGCAGCCGGCCGGAGGATTACTACTTCTGGCAGGCGGTGCGCGCGACCACGGCAGCCCCCGCCCTTTTCGAGCCCGTGCGCGCCGAGCGCATCGGCCCGCCGGGCGGCGAGCGCGTGCTGGTCGACGGCGGCGTCTTCATGAACAATCCGACGCTCGCCGCCTATCTGGAGGCGCGCAAACTCGGCTGGGCGGCCGAGGACATCGTCATCGTCTCGCTCGGCACCGGCGCGACCTCCAGGCGCGGCTATTCTTACGAGCAGGCGGTGAACTGGGGCCCGCTCGGCTGGCTGTCGCCGGGCCAGGGCATTCCGCTCCTGTCGATCCTGTTCCACGGCCAGGCGACCACGGCCGCCTATCAGGCCGAGCGCCTGCTGCCCGAGATCGGCGTGTCGCAGGTGCTGCGCTACGACGGCGACCTGCCCGAGGGCGCGGAGGCGCTCGACAACACGCGGCCCGGCAACATCATCGAGCTGAACGGCGTCGCCGACCGGATCATCCGCGACAACACGGCAAGCCTCGACCGGCTGGCGGAGATGCTGAGCGAACGCGAGGACTGACGCATCCGGTCCGCTGGCAAACGGCGGCCCGCCGGCCTGCCGGAAAGGCGCGCGTCGGGCTGGTGGTGAAGAACATGGTTAACCGAATGTAAACGCGCGCCGGTCAGTCTGACCGGCTAACGGCGCGGGCGGTCTGGCGGGCGCTTCGACGGTGGCCCGCGCGGGCCTGCCGCAGGCATGCGCCGCGGGTGTCTTCGCAGGCAGTCGCCGAAACCGGCAGGCGAGGGAGGTCGGGCATGGCAGGCAGGACATCGGGAGCCGGATCGGGAGCCAGGCCGTGCGCGAGGCCGAGCGCGACAGGGCGCCGCCGGGGTCTGATACCCTTTGCGCTGGCGCCCCTAAAGCAGGCAACCTGTGCGCTGGCGCTGTCCTCGCTGGCGCTTCTGCTCGGCGCGCCCGCGCCGCTCGCGGCCGAAAGCGTGCCGCGCCCGGACCCCAAGCCGGGCGTTTCCGCCTCCGGGCATGCCTCCGATCAAGCATCCGGGGATCTCGGCGCCCTGGTCGCGCGCGTTGCCACTCCTTCGGATGGCGCCGCCGTCCCCCTGCCGCAACCGGCCCCCGCGAACCGGGCGAGGCTCGCCGCCGCCGCCACGCCGCCGCCCGCGCTCCCGACGCCGACGGCCGTGCGGCCCAATGCCGTGGCGAAGCATCTCTTCGGCGCCCGCCCGGATCCCGCGCCGCTCGCGGCCCGCGCCATCGGCTCCTATGCGCGCGGCTGTCTCGCCGGCGGCACGGCGCTTGCGGTCAACGGTCCGAGCTGGCAGGTCATGCGCCTGTCGCGCAACCGCAACTGGGGCCATCCGGAGCTGATCGACGTGGTGCAACGGCTTGCCGCCGATGCGCCCGCGCTCGGCTGGAACGGGCTGCTCGTCGGCGATCTCGCCCAGCCGCGCGGCGGGCCGATGACCTCGGGCCACTCGAGCCACCAGATCGGCCTGGACGCCGACATCTGGCTCACCGAAATGCCCGACCGGCGCCTGTCGGCGCAGGAACGCGAGACGATCTCGGCGATCTCCATGCTCAAGGGGCCGTCGAACGTGAAGGGTGCTGATCGCGGCGTCGATCCGGCCAGATGGAGCGACGATCACGCGCGCCTGATCCGCCGCGCCGCGCAGGATCCCAAGGTCGCGCGCATCTTCGTCCACCCCGGCATCAAGCAGGCGCTCTGCCGCTTCGAAACGGGGAACCGCGACTGGCTGCGCAAGGTGCGCCCCTGGTGGGGCCATCACTACCACTTCCACATCCGCATCACATGCCCCGCCGACAGCGCCGGCTGCACCGACCAGAAACCCCCACCCCCGGGCGACGGCTGCGGCCAGGCGCTGACCTGGTGGCTCTCCGACGAACCCTGGGTCCCGAAAAAACCGGCGGACACGGACACACCCAAAACGCCGGCGAAGAAAAAGGAAATCCGCATGGGGCAATTGCCAGCGGCCTGCACGGAGGTGCTTTTGGCGCGGTGAGTAAAAGTCGCAAGGAATGAATCGAAGATTTAGGGTAAATTTATTCTTGTATTATCTTGAGGGACCTTCTTTCTGGGAGGTAGATCAAAAATTATTATGCCTCTCTTCCGCATGTCAATTAATAATGTGTTAATTTGAGTTTTTCTTATGGCGATGCGCTCCATCGCCACGTTGATAACTGAGCCAGCTAAGGCGTTAGGGTTCTCTTCAAGGTATTTCATAATGATTGACTGAGCGCGTTCTCTGTTCGCCTTGCCGCCGACCCCTTTTTGTTGTTGTTGTATCTCTGCGATGTATTCAGAAGAAAAAAGGTTGACTTGTGGGTTTTCGCCTTCCCGAAGACTGTTTCGTATCTCCATTTCCTGTATCTCAACTTTTTGCTGAACGTCCCGAAATAGTTGAAGGCCGTGTGGGTTGTGAGTTCCGAAAATTAAGCGCATTTTCAAGCGCTCGAATCTTGGGAGCATAATTGAGAAATCAGGAAGATATGTGGCAATTTTGTTTCTTCTCATAGCGGTCTTGATTAGATGGAGCATCCTTTGTTCATTGGTCCAATCGCCTGGTAGGCGAGCAAAGTCGCTAGACCACTCAGAATCAGCCAGAAAACGCCCAAATGATTCAGAAACCTCGTTGTATCCAGCATGCCGATTTATGTGGTCGGACATGAAGTTCAGCATGAACTCGCCGCGTTGTTCTCGTAGAAAGCGAAATACTTTATCGTTGCGGATGTTCCAACCGGTGGGGTCAATGAATGTGAAGGTGAACCCGTCTCGCAGTTCGGAAGCTATGGAGGCTAGGTTGTTTTCGAACTCACCTTCAAAAATATAGATCTCGAAATTTTGTTTTTGGGCCGCATAGCTGCGGAGCCTTGCAGCCGCATCTGGTCTCCGTTCGCAAAGGCAAAAACGCATCTTCAACCCGTCGATCCCGCGGTTTGCAAGATCAGAGCGCACAGCTTCCAGCGTGTTGATTGCTTGATCAAACGAGGCGTCGGAGTACTTCGCGTCGTCCGAAACTCGCCAAGGGCCGGCAAATGCATCCACAAAATTGAAAGTTGGCGAGCGTCCCTGCAGCGTCTTATAGGCCGCTGATCTTAGATATTGAGTTAGGAATTGATGTTTAATAAAAGAGTGCTCGCGATCACGATAAAGGTCTAGATCTGCAACCATGACAACCTCTTAATACAGGAGATTTTTCAAAATTTCCTCCGGCACAATTTGCCAAGGGAAGCCGTTCCATTCTTCGCCGTCGAGAAGACGTCCGCCAGACTTGGGCCGTGCGCCACCCCACTGTTTAAAGAAGAACGCCACTTCGTGCTTATCGCAGGCGAGACGCAATTCGGTCGCCCAGGCTGCTTCCATCGGGCGCGCCTTCGGGCCGCTTTCGCCGCCGACAATCGCCCATGCAATGCCTGTGAGATCGACAGCGCCAATTCGGCCTAGGAGCGGTTCAAAGGAAATGAAGCGCGCGTCCGAGTTGATCTGTCGTAGGTGGTCGATCCGTCCCTTATGGGCTGAGTCTTCTACTGACACTCCAAGCCAGATATGCGAAGGCACTCGTCCGTCTGAGTATCGATTTCTGATGTATTTGCGCATGAGCGACGAGCGCTTCGTCAAGACTTGATAGACATGCCAATTTGCCGCCTCCATTGCATCAAAGACTGCGTCGATATGTGATCTCGGAATGTCCTTGTGAAATAGGTCACTCATGGAGTTCACGAATATCATCCGTGGCTTCTTCCACTGGGCTGGCTGGTTTAGGCGCGAAGGCCAAAGCCGCAGATCAAACCCTTGCTCGTATGGATGCCCCTCAATTCCTCTCCAGCGTTCTGCAAATCGCTCCGCGTAGCAGTTGTCGCAGCCAGGGCCGACTTTGGTGCAACCTGTGACCGGGTTCCAGGTAGCATCGGTCCACTCAATCTCTGATTTCTGCGCCATCCTGCATTCGCCTCTTTAGGGTATTGGTAGCTCATTTGGTACAAATAGGGAACACTAAAATCCTGACGATTACCAAACAATGAAGGTCAGCCACCCCCACCCCAAAACCCACCCCCGCTTTTTCCCCCTTCGCCCCGCGCATTCCCCTTTGCGACGCAGGGCCGCGGTGCTACATGAGCGCGCATGAGCACCAAGACCCTCGACAACATCCGCAACTTCTCCATCGTCGCCCATATCGACCATGGCAAGTCGACGCTCGCCGACCGTCTGATCCAGATGACCGGCACGCTGACCGACCGGGAGATGAAGGAGCAGGTGCTCGATTCCATGGACATCGAGCGCGAGCGCGGCATCACCATCAAGGCGCAGACGGTGCGTCTGGTCTACACCGCCAAGGACGGCCGCGAGTACAAGCTCAACCTGATCGACACGCCGGGCCACGTCGACTTCGCCTATGAGGTCTCGCGCTCGCTCGCCGCCTGCGAGGGGTCGCTGCTGGTGGTCGACGCGAGCCAGGGCGTCGAGGCGCAGACGCTCGCCAACGTCTATCAGGCCATCGACAACGACCACGAGATCGTGCCGGTGCTCAACAAGGTCGACCTGCCGGCCGCCGAGCCCGAGCGCATCAAGACGCAGATCGAGGACGTCATCGGCCTCGACGCCTCCGACGCGGTGCTGATCTCGGCCAAGACCGGCCTCGGCGTCGAGGACGTGCTGGAAGCCATCGTCGCCCGCCTGCCGGCGCCAAAGGGCGATCCGGACGCGCCGCTCAAGGCGCTGCTCGTCGACAGCTGGTACGATACGTATCTCGGCGTCATGGTGCTGGTGCGCATCATCGACGGCAGCCTGAAGAAGGGCCAGAAGGTCAAGATGATGGGGACCGGCGCCTCCTACGAGGTGGACCGGGTCGGCGTCATGACGCCGAAGTTCCTGCAAGTGGACGATCTCGGCCCCGGCGACATCGGCGTGTTGACCGCCTCCATCAAGGAAGTGGCCGACACCCGCGTCGGCGATACGATCACCGACGACAGGAAACCCTGCGCGCAGGCCCTGCCGGGCTTCAAGCCGGCCCAGCCGGTGGTCTTCTGCGGCCTCTTCCCGGTCGATGCCAACGACTTCGAGGACCTGCGCGCGGCCATGGGCAAGCTGCGGCTCAACGACGCGAGCTTCTCCTTCGAGATGGAGACCTCCGCCGCGCTCGGCTTCGGCTTCCGCTGCGGCTTTTTGGGGCTTCTGCATCTGGAGATCATCCAGGAACGGCTGGAGCGCGAGTTCGGCCTCGATCTCATCGCCACCGCGCCCTCGGTCGTCTACCGCATGCATCTGACGGACGGCACGCTCACCGAGCTGCACAATCCGGCCGACATGCCGGACCCGGTGAAGATCGACGAGATCGAGGAGCCGTGGATCCGCGCCACCATCCTGACGCCGGACGAATTCCTCGGCTCGATCCTGACGCTCTGTCAGGAGCGGCGCGGCGTCCAGATCGACCTCAATTATGTGGGCCAGCGCGCCATGGTCACCTACGACCTGCCGCTCAACGAGGTGGTCTTCGATTTCTACGACCGGCTGAAGTCGATCTCCAAGGGCTACGCCTCCTTCGACTATCAGATCTCGGACTATCGCGCCGGCGATCTCGTGAAGATGTCGATCCTCGTCAACGCCGAGCCGGTCGACGCGCTGTCGGTGCTTGTCCACCGCAGCCAGGCGGAGCGGCGCGGGCGCGCCATGTGCGAAAAGCTCAAGGACCTGATCCCGCGCCACATGTTCAAGATCCCGATCCAGGCGGCGATCGGCGGCCGGGTGATCGCGCGCGAGACGATCGCGGCGCTCAGGAAGGACGTCACCGCCAAGTGTTACGGCGGCGACGCGACAAGAAAGCGCAAGCTTCTGGAGAAGCAGAAGGAAGGCAAGAAGAAGATGCGGCAGTTCGGCAAGGTCGAAATCCCGCAGGAAGCCTTCATCAAGGCGCTCAAGATGGACGCCTGATCGGCCGGCCTTCTGGAGTTGTCGCGGTTGGACGTGTCGCGGCCTCTATTCGGCTGCGACGAGGGCCGGGCTTTGCCAGCGGCCGGCCTCGATCTCTTCGATCTGCTTGCCGATGGTCGCGCTCACGAAGCGCGAGAACGGGCCGAGGTGCACATAGAGCGCCACCATGTGCAGCATCGGGTTGAGCGCGCGCGGGTTGGTCCGGAGCGTGTAGAGGATCATCCGCCACAAAGGCCCGCGATGCTCCGGCCAGTGCCGGGTGATGCCCCAGACGAGCCGGCCCAGTTTCTTCAGGTCGGAGCCGAGCCGGGCGTTGAAGATGTCGCCGTTCGGTCCGCGCATGTCCAGAAGGTCGACCAGCCGGCGCAGCCGGGCGAAATAGGCGTCGGGCGCATAGACCCGTTCCACCACCTTGCGATAGTCGGCGAGCACCTCCTCGCGCGGGCGCACGGTCTCGAAGTTGAGACCGGCGGTGCATTGGTCGCCGACCTCGTGATCGGGATCGGCCACGTCGAATTCGGCGTGCAGCCGCCCTTGCGCGGCGAGCCGGCGGGTGAGCTGGGTGGTCGGCAGCGCATAGAGCAGACCGGTCATGGCGACCGGGATCGCCGCCTCCTCGATCAGCCCGGCGATCTCGTCGGCCACCTGCGGGCTTTCCTCGTCGAAGCCGACGATGAAGCCGCCGACCACGAAGATGCCGGCCTCATAGACCTTGTGCACACTGGCCGCGATGTCGCGCCGGGTGTTCTGCTTCTTGCGGGTGGCGACCAGCACCTCCGGGTCCGGGCTCTCGATGCCGATGAAGATGGCGAAGAACCCGGCCTGGCGCATCATCTCCAGAAGATCGGGATCGTCGGCGAGATTGAGCGAAGCCTCGGTCGACAGTTCGAACGGCCGCCCATGCGCGTTCTGCCAGGCGATCAGGTCGGGGAGAAACTGTTTCACGGCCTTCTTGTTGCCGATCAGATTGTCGTCGACGAAATCGACATGCCCGCGGTAGCCGAGGTCGTAGAGGCGTTGCAGCTCGTTCAGGATCTGCGCGCTGGTCTTGGTGCGCGGCTTGCGGCCGTAGAGTTCGATGATGTCGCAGAATTCGCAGGTGAAGGGACAACCGCGCGAGAATTGCACGTTCACCTCGACGTAATTGTCGAAATCGAGCAGATCGAAGCGCGGCACGGGCGTCGTGGTGACGTCGGCCTTGAATTTCTCCGCCTCGAAGCGGCCGGACCGCGCGCCGCGCTCGAAGGCGGCGACGAAATCCTGGATCACGCCCTCGGCCTCGCCGAGGACGAGGAAGTCGGCGTCCGTATAGTGCTCGGGGCCGGAGGTGGCGTCCGGCCCGCCGACGACGGCCGGC
This sequence comes from Stappia sp., assembly GCF_040110915.1. NCBI lineage: Bacteria > Pseudomonadati > Pseudomonadota > Alphaproteobacteria > Hyphomicrobiales > Stappiaceae > Stappia > Stappia sp. The sequence goes on from NZ_CP157793.1 coordinate 4,662,144, forward strand.
ACGCCCGCCTCGCGGCACAGGCGTAGGATGGTCTGGGTGTCGGATTGCTGCGGCAGCATGCCGCCGGTGAAGACGACATCGGCCCAGGCGAGATCCGCCGGCGTCAGCGTATCGGTGTTGCGGTCGACGAGACGCGGCTGCCAGTGATCCGGCAGCATGGCCGCCACCGTGATCAGCCCCAGCGGCGGGGCGGGATATTTCGCGCCGACGAGTTCGCAGGCGTCGCGATAGTTCCAGAAGGAGCCGGCCTGGAACCGGGGATAGAGCAGCAGCACATTCACGGCCGGTTTCGCTGTCGACGCGCTCATTGCGGGTCTTCCTCCTCTCCCCGGGGCCGCGCCGGCGGGTGCGGCCGTGCCCCGTTCTGGTGTCCCGTCCTCGTGCCCCTCGTCGTGCCCCTCGTCGTGTATGCACCAGCGGGCTGCATTTACCAAGGGTCGGATCAACGAAAAGGTGGCATTGCGCGACCGGCCCTTGCAATCTGCACGGCAGTCACCATTTCTTAACAGTGATCGTTCATTGTCGATTGACGCATTTCGAACCCTGACGGCCCCGCGGCCCGTGACCCGATTTCACCCGGTCGCGCCGCGTCCCGAGAGCAAGAATGCCCGGCCCGTGCGGCGCCCGATGGCGGCCGACGGCGCGATGCGTGGCATGCGTGGTTTGCGCGGACAGAATCCGCGCGGGAATGACCGGACTCGCGAACGATCGCACAAGCGAACAAGCGCCTAGGCAAACAGGCGCCCAAACCAACAAGACCGGGACGTGAAAACCCGGTCGAAAAGACTGAAAGACAGAAACGAAATGATGCAACTTGGAAACGTGAAATGGTACGACCCGGCTGTCGGGATTGGCCAGATCGAGGCGGATGAAGGCGACTTCGTCCAGGTCAACATCGACGCGGTGCGCAAGGCCGGCCGCAAGACCCTGCTGGAAGGCCAACTGGTCGCCTACGACCTGGAGTATGCCTCCGGTGCGGGCGTCGCGGACAATCTCCGCGTGCTCTGACCACGCCACCGATGCCCCGGCGTCTCGCCGGGAGGACACAGTCCGAGAGCGCCGCGCCTTGCGCGGCGCTTTGCGTTTGGGGGGCGTTTGTGAGGAGGCGTCTGGAGGGCGCGAGTCGGCGCGGCCGGCCGGGCGCCCTGACCGCGCCTTCAGACGTCTCGATTTTCGATTGACCGGAATTTTGTTTCATTTGATTGTCGTTCGCGCCAATAAGGAAAGAAAACGAAGACCGGGAGGCGCAGTGTGAGCGGCGGACACATTCTTGCAATCGATCAGGGGACGACTTCCAGCCGGGCCATCGTCTTCGATGACGCGCTGCACCCGCTCGCCATGGGGCAGCAGGAATTTCCCCAACATTTTCCGCGTTCGGGCTGGGTCGAGCACGACCCGGAGGATCTGTGGCGGTCGACCGTGTCCGTGTGCCGCACGGCGCTGGCGCAGATCGACGGCGGTGCCTCGGCCATTGCCGCGCTCGGCATCACCAACCAGCGCGAAACGACGCTGGTGTGGAACCGCAAGACGGGCGCGCCCGTGTGCAACGCCATCGTCTGGCAGGACCGGCGCACCGCCGACCTTTGCGCCCGGCTGAAGGCGCAAGGCCACGAGGCGATGGTCACCGGCAAGACCGGTCTTCTGCTCGACCCGTATTTTTCCGGCACCAAGCTCGCCTGGATCCTCGAGCGGGTGGAGGGCGCGCGCGCGGCGGCCGAGGCCGGCGAGCTGCTGTTCGGAACCGTCGACAGCTGGCTGATCTGGCGGCTGACCGGCGGCCGGGCGCATGTCACTGACGCGACCAACGCCTCCCGGACGCTCTTGTACAACATCGACACCAATGCCTGGGACGCGGAGCTTTGCGCCCTTTTCGGGGTGCCGATGGAGATGCTGCCGGAGGTCCGCGACAGTGCCGACGATTTCGGAACGGCGGAGCCGGAGATCTTCGGCGCCGCGCTGCCGATCCGGGGCGTGGCCGGCGACCAGCAGGCGGCGACCGTCGGTCAGGCGTGTTTCGCGCCGGGCATGGTGAAATCGACCTATGGCACCGGTTGCTTCGCGCTGATGAACACCGGGACCAGCCGCGTCGCCTCGCAAAACCGCTTGCTGTCGACCATCGCCTATCGGCTCGACGGCAAGACCACCTACGCCCTGGAAGGGTCGATCTTCGTGGCGGGCAGCGCGGTGCAATGGCTGCGCGACGGCCTGAAGATCATCGATCGGGCCCCGGACAGCCAGCAGATGGCCGAGGCGTCCGATCCGGCCAACCGGCTCTACATGGTGCCGGCCTTCGTCGGTCTCGGCGCGCCCTATTGGGATCCGGACGCGCGCGGCGCGATCTTCGGACTGACGCGGGCAAGCGGGCCGGAGGACCTCTGTCGCGCGGCGCTGGAAAGCGTCGGCTACCAGACCCGCGATCTGATCGAGGCGATGCGTGACGATGCGCAAGGCATGGGCGCGGGCGTCACCCCGGCCGATGCGCTCACCCTGCGCGTCGACGGCGGCATGACCGTGTCCGACTGGACCATGCAGTTTCTCGCCGACATTCTCGGCGCGCCGGTCGACCGCCCGCAGGTGCTGGAAACGACGGCGCTGGGCGCGGCGTGGCTGGCCGGGCGGAAGGCGGGAGTCTGGCCGGACGAGGCCGCCTTCGCGGAGCGCTGGCGTATCGACCGGCGCTTCGAGCCGGCGATGGAGGCCGAGGCCCGCGCCGCGCTGTACGAGGGCTGGCGCGATGCCGTCCGCCGCACCCGCAGCGACGCCTGAGGCATCGAGGCACGACCGCGCGCGGTGCAAAAAATGCGTGCATCGACGTGCTTAACAATCCTGAGGGGAGTGGATAACGTAGGGGAAGGGCGTCCGCGCCCGTTTCCCGCGTGATGTGGCCTGTCCGCCTGGCGCGCGTGAAGGACGTGATGCGAAGCCGGAGGTCGCCATGCACAGTTACCCGAAATCCCACCCGACGCTGGTCCCAGGTCGCGAAGCCGTGCTGGCGCAGGCGCTCGCGCCCCGCTACGACGGTCTTGCCCATGTCGACGAGGTCGTGCCCTTCGATCCCGCGCGGGACGGCGCGGTGTTCGACAGGCTCGCCATGCGGCTTGTGACGGGGAAGGCCCATGCGACCTTCGGGCTGTGCCTGCTGCACACCCATTTCGATTTGCAGGACGGCGAGGTCGTGTGGGAGCGCATCGACCGCGCGGCCAACACGCTCCATACCGAGGTGCGGGATCTGGAGGCGGCGCTGGCCGACGGCGGCCGTCCGACGTCCTGGCGCTGCGTCGCGGGGGCGTGGTCGCCGCTGAGTTTCGGCCGCCACGGGCTCACCGTCGAGGCGGAGGCGGAGGCCCTCTTCGCCGATCTCGCGGAGATCCTGGTCGGGATGGAGGCCTGCGACCGCTTCGGCCTGACGCTCAACGGCGCCGGCGTGCGCGCGCATCCCTTCCGCATCCATGTCGAGCGCACGGACGAGGCGGGGCGCCGGCAGATTCTTCAGCCGGAATGGGCGCCGCTGCGCAGCCGCTCGAAGGATCTCGACACGTCATGGACCGTCCGACCGTCGGTCCTGAGCCGGCTCGGGATCGTTCGGGCCACGGGGACACGCTGCAAGACGAAGTGCAAAACCACCTGCGTGGTCGGCACCGTGCACGGGCCCTGGCATTCCGGCGAGGAGCACACGGGCGAGAAATTCTGAGCCGGCCGCGTCCGGCCGGCCCGTCATCTCTGCCCGTGAGGCGGCGTGTTCAGAGTTTCGAATGCGTGCCGTCGCACACAGGGGTCTTGCCGCTCATCTTGCAGCCGCAGAAGAAGACCTTTCGGTCGGCTTCGGCGGTATATTTGACAGGCGCGAAATCGGTGCCCGCATGGCTGCCATCGCAAAAGGGTTGCTTCTGGCTGCGCCCGCAGGCGCACCAGAAGTAGGTTTTCCCCGCTTCCACCTCGACCGGGTAGGGCGCCTTTTGCGCGATCGTCGGGTCCGTCATTCCACTCTCCCTCGTTCCTGCCTGTTCTCGGCGTCGCCCTCTCGCGGGTCGCCTGCCTGCCGTGCCCTGGCCGTGCAGCCGATGCGCCCGCCGCCAGCAAGAGTGGGGCGCGACCGGGGCTTCGTCCAGAGCGCCCGTGGCCGGAGACCGGCCAGCCAGCAGGCAAAGCGCCTCTGGTTCTTTGCGCCGCCTGTCCCAGATGTCGATAAGGCGCAATTTCCGCAAGGGAAGATATGCGTCGGGGCGCCGGGCGAGGACCCGGCGGGCGGGGGAGAGATCTGACAGCGGGCGGAGCGGACGCATGGGAGAGGGCACGATGACACGAACGGGACATGGCGGGGCATTGGCGCGGGCGGGCAGGGCCCTGCGGGCGATGGTCGCGGGCGGAGTGCTCGCGGTGGCCGGGGCCGCCGCGCCGGCCGCGGCGGAGGAACTGGATCTCGAACTGGTGCTTCTGGCCGATGCGTCGGGCTCCATCGACGACGCGGAAATCCGCTTCCAGCGGCGCGGCTATGCCGAGGCCATCACCGATCCCGCGGTGCTCGCCGCGATCCGGGACAATGCCTATGGCAAGATCGCCGTCACCTATGTGGAATGGGGCAGTTACCAGTCGCAGGAGGTCGTGGTCGGCTGGACGGTGATCGACGGGCCGGACGCGGCCGCGCGTTTCGCGGAGGCGCTGATGGCGGAGCCGCGCCGGGCCTTCGGCCGCAATGCCATCGGCGCCGCGCTGCTGAAGGGCAAGGAACTGATCGAAACCAATGCCTACACCGGTCTGCGCCGGGTGATCGACCTGTCCGCCGACAGCGCCAACAGCTGGAACGGCCCGCCGCTGGAAACCGCCCGCGCCGAGGTGGTCGCCTCCGGCATCGTCATCAACGGGCTTGCCGTCCTGTGCCGGCACTGCTCGGGCCGCCCGGCGTCCTATGTGCTGGAGGATGCCTTCGCGGAGCGGATCATCGGCGGGCCCGGCTCCTTCGTCATCACCGCCGACAGTTCCGCGACCTTCGCCGACGCGGTGCGCCGCAAGCTCATCCTGGAGATCGCCGGCCAGACGCCGATGTGGGATTATGCGGACCGGTGAGCGAATGAAAAACATGAAGCAAGTGTATTTGCACAATGAGAGTCGGCCGCAGGGAGATATGCTTATTCATGGTTTTCGTTGACTGAGAGTTCTGTTGAGCGTGTTACACGCTGAAGCCCACGCTCGATCATCAATTGAACGAGTTCGAAATTCTCGGAGCTAGGTATATGGGGACGATGTTCGGCATCGCCATATCTTGCGGCCTGACGTTGTTGAGCTAGATTATTAAATAATTTAACGAATCTCGAATCGATGTTTCCAAGTTTTCTCCATTTATTTATTTCACTCGAGATCGGCCCGTGTGATTTGGACGAGGCAGCCGCATTCCGGTGCAGAATAAGTTCTGCCTTAGAGATGAGTTCAGAAGCGCTGAATAAATTGTCTACTGCGGGGCCTTCATATCCCTTCATTGCGCTTAGATTTGCCGTCTTCAGAAACTGATTTGCGAGATCGAATAAATCTCGAGCCCTTGATCTTCCTGAAAGAAAATTGAAAGATATATTTATTTCATCCGCCATATGAATTACTGTAAAGTGCTGAAAATCGAGAAGATAATCTGGTAGATCAATTTCGTAAATTTCGGATATATCCTTGTGATATACAATATCTCCTTTTCTTATATCTTTGGAGAATTTCACCTTCGCAATGCCTCGCACCTCTTCATTGAAAAAAACTTGTTCAATTCCGTTGGGATGTTGAAGGAATTGCGCGCTATATACCTTGAAATTTTCTTTGATTATTCCAGCGTGCCGTCGCTTCTCTATTTCAGGCGCGAACCATAACTCCCAAGCGTGTGAAAGGGTGCGTTCCCATCTTTCGATAGGGTCAGTGCTGTCTTCTCTATCTGCTTCCTTATCGTCCATAACTATCTTCCATCTTTTTGTTAAGGTGCGTAAAAAGATCAGCGGCAAAATATAATTTATATTCTTGAGAATATTATCAATTATCGCTATGTAATTTGAGCGATTTGAATTCTAATTGCTGTAAATTGTGTTAATAAAAAGCGTCTTTGAATATGAATATGGCGGTGGGGTAGTCGCGATCCTTTAATGCGCAGTTTTGCCCGCCTTGGCCTGTCCAATAACCGCGCCTATTTCCACCCCTCCCGGTGCAGCGCCTCCAGCGCCACGCGGTAGTTCGGGTAGCGGAAGTCGTAGCCGAGCTCGCGCTTCACCCGGGCGTTGGAGACGCGCTTGTTCTCGCCATAGAAGGAGCGCGCCATGGGCGACAGATCGGCGGTGTCGAAATCCTGTTCCGGCGGCGGCGGCACGCGCAGCAGCTTGGCGGCATGGGCGACCACGTCTTGCGGCGGGGCCGGCTCGTCGTCCGTCACGTTGAAGATCCGGGTCGCGGCCGGGCGGTCGAGGGCCGCAGCCAGAACGCCGGCGATGTCGGCGACGTGGATGCGGTTGAACACCTGCCCCGGCTTCACGAGCCGGCGGGCGCGCCCCTTCTCGAAATTGACGAAGGCATTGCGCCCGGGGCCGTAGATCCCCGACAGGCGGAAGATCTGCACGGCGAGATCGTGGTCGCGGGCGAGCGACAGCCATGCGTCTTCCGCCGCGACCCGCTGGCGGGAGCGCTGCGAGACGGGGCGGACCTCGGTGTCCTCGTCCACCCAGGCCCCGTCGTGATCGCCGTAGACGCCGACGGTCGACAAATAGCCGATCCACTGGGGGCGGGCGCCGGCGATGTCCGCGCCGTGATGGGCGAGCACCGGATCGCCCTCTGCGTCCGGCGCAACGGACACCAGCACATGGGTCGCCTGGCGCAGGGCCTCGGCGATGCCCGCCCCCGGCGCCGTGCCATCGAACAGAAAGGGGGCGATCCCCTCTTCGCGCATCGCCTCGGCCTTCGCGGGCGAGCGCGTGGTCGCCCCGATCCAGGCGCAGCGCGGGGCGACCTTCGCGACGAAGGCGCGGGCGGAAAAACCGAGACCGAAAACGAACAGGCGCATCACCCTTGTTCCTCATGTCCGGCGGCGGCGGTTCGCCGGCCGCGTTTGGTCCGTCAGACCGCGGTGCCGCACCCCGGGCGGAGGGGCGCACCGGGTGACGTCGGCTTGGCCGGGCTCCGTGGTCCTGGTCCCCTCTTCCGGGACCGCGTCCTCGGGGCATGGTTCGGGCCTGTCACCGGCACCGGATGTCGCAAAAGGCCCCCGACAGGCCCCCCCGAAAGGCCCAGACAGGCCCCACAGAGACCGGATGCCGCAGCGGGCGTCGAATCCATCCCCGGGCCGCTGACCGCCGCACCTCGGCTCCCCAGGAACCCCCACGCGCACCCCGCTCCAACGCGCGCTATCACAAATAACCGAATTTGTTACTTGTGATCACGCAGTGCGGATCCTGGCGCCATGTTCCTGGCCCGCTTCGCCGCGTCCGGTCCGAAGCCCGTCCGGCCAAAGGGGGCGCGCAACGGCCTCAGGAGGGGGGCATAGAGTGCCGGTCGATGCGCATCAAGGGCTGATGTGCAATTCGCGGAGATCCGAAGCAGGCCCGCCCCGGCACCTGTTCCGCCCCGCAGCCGCTCTAAAGTGCCAGGTCGGGCCGACGGATCTCGTAGAGCATCAGCCCGGTCGCCACCGCGAGGTTGAGACTGTCGGCCTGCCCCACCTGCGGAATGCGGGCGAGCGCGCCGCACAGGTCGGCCATGTCGTCGGGAAGCCCGGCCTGCTCGTTGCCCATCAGGAGCATCGTCGGGCGGGCATAGGCGATGGTGCGATAGTCGCTGGCGCCCTTGAGATGCGTGCCCACCAGCGTGCCCGGCCAGTTCGACATCCGCGCGGCGAAATCGGCACGCGTGAGCCGCGCCAGCGGCACGTGGAACAGCGAGCCCATGGTGGCGCGCACGGTCTCCACCGCAAAGGGATCGGTCGTGTCGCCGACGAGCAGGACGCCGGCCGCGCCCACCGCGTCGGCGGTGCGGATGATGGTGCCGAGATTGCCGGGATCGCGCACGTGATCGAGCGCCACCCAGACCGCGTCCGGCTGCCCGGCAAGGGCGGCGTCGAGATCGGCGTCGGACAGGAGGCGCTGATGATAGACGCCCACCACCATCTGCGGATTGTCGCGCCGGGTCATGGCGGCGAGGATCTGCGTCGAGACCTCCAGAATGGTGGCGCCGCGCGCCCGCGCGGTGGCCGCCGCCTCGCGCGCGGCGGCACTTTCGCGCGCCTGCGGGCCGAGCACGAGCATGTCGACCTGCCATCCGGCGGAAAGCGCGTCGGTGGCGAGCTTCAGCCCCTCGGCGACGAAGCGTCCCGTGCGCTGGCGGTGCTTGCGCTGGGCGACCAGCGCCTTGATGTCCTTGACCAGCGGATTGGAAAAGGACGTGACCTGCTTGACCGACCCGGCCCGCTGCGGTCCGCCCGGAGGCGTGGCGGCGCTCATGACGCGCTCCAGCGGCTGAACAGCGACGTGGAGAGCGCCCGCGATCCATCCTCGCAGCGCAACACCAGTTCGCCGGATTCGATGCGCCCCTCGCGGCGCTGGAACGTCTGGTCCATCAATTCGTGCAGGGCGACGAAACTGGAGCGGATCGCATAGGCGGTGAGGATCGCGAAGCGCGCGTCGGGTCCGAGGATTTTCTCGATCATCGGCAGCATCTCCGGCAGGCTCTGGTAGAGGTCCCAGACCTCGCCCTTCGGCCCGCGCCCGTATTTCGGAGGGTCGAGGATGATGCCGTCATAGGTGTTGCCGCGCTTGACCTCGCGGGCGACGAACTTCATCGCATCCTCGCAGATCCAGCGGATCGGCAGATCGTCGAGGCCGGAGAGCGCCTGATTCTCGCGCGCCCAGCCGATGGCCTTCTTGGAGGCGTCGATATGGGTGACCTTCGCCCCGGCCGCTGCCGGGACGAGCGAGGCGAGCCCCGTATAGCCGAAGAGATTGAGCACCTTGAGCGGACGGTCGGCGGCGCGCACCTGCGCCTCGATCCAGGCCCAATGCGCGGCCTGTTCGGGAAACACCCCGACATGGCGAAACGACATGAAGCGGCCGAGAAAGCGCACGGGACCGTAGGCCATCGGCCAGGTTTCGGGAAGGTCGCGGTTGAGCCGCCAGCGGCCCGGCCCGTCGTCGTCGTCCTGACCCGTGAACACCGCATCCGCCGCCTGCCAGCGCTTTTCCGGCAGGCGTGGTCGGGTCATCGCCTGCGGTTCCGGCCGGTCGACCACGACGGGGCCGTAGCGCTCCAGCTTGCGCCCGTGCCCCATGTCGAGAAGCGCGTAATCCTCCCAGCCCGCGGTTTCCAGCATCAGCGGCCAGCCGCCCGACGTTTCGCCGGGCCCGGCAGATGTCTGCACGGAGGAACGGGAGGCGGCGGGATCGGCGGAACGGCGTGTCACGGTCGGGACTCTTCGGGGCGATAAAACGGATCGGCGAAGGCTACGGCCTAGGCCGCTTCGTCGCCCCGGTCAATCGGCAAGCGCGGTCGGCGCCAGGCGCGGGGAAGCCGGCCCGGCATCGGCGACGGACGCGCGATTGCACGACAGCCCCTTGCCAGGTGGCGCCGGCTTGGCCAAGCTACGGGCAACTTTTGCACAAACGCGATCGGCCGGGTGCCGTCCCGGAGCGGGGTCGATGCCGCCGGCGATCGCAAAAAGCCTCGGAGACGCTTTATGGATTTGGTTGGGGAGTACCGGATTTTTGCGGCTCGGGCCGCGGTCTGGGATGCGTTGAACGACGCGGATGTTCTGCGTCGGTGTATTCCCGGGTGCAAGGATCTGGAGAAGGTCTCGGACACGGAGATGACGGCGACGGTTGTCGCGAAGATCGGCCCGGTGAAGGCGACGTTCAAGGGCGGGGTGACGCTTGAGAACCTGAACCCGCCGGAGAGCTACACGATCGTCGGCGAGGGCAAGGGCGGTGTCGCGGGCTTTGCGAAGGGCTCGGCGGACGTGCATCTGGCGGAGGAGAGCGCCGAGGCTGCGGCGGACGGTGGCGCGGAGGCGGGCTCTGACGATGCGGGCCCTGACGGGGGGCCTTCTGACGGGGGGGCTTCTGACGGGGGGGCTTC